>CAZTLT010000001.1:0-72912 GCA_964614615.1 uncultured Aquiluna sp.
CAAGAGTCTCTAACTGGCATATCTGGTGAAAACTCACTTGCTCAAGCTTTACTTACACCAGTCGTCTTTGGATCAAGTCAGATTATTGGGAGCCTAATGTGTCTTGCTCTTCTCAAAACATTCAGAGATAGAAGGACTAAGGATTCGCACCCCGAAACCGACTCCCGCACTATCTGGGAAGACCAAAACTAAGCTAAAGTGAAAACGGAGGAATAATGAATCAAAATCAAAATGAGCCTGGTCACGGAAACTCAATAGCGGCCTGGGCGACGGTTGGGGTCATTATCTTGGCTTTTTCTATTGGCACGCTTTTCTTCTTCCTAGACAATGCACTCATCGTTTGGTTGTCTGCACTATTGGCCGTTGGTGGTTTAGGTCTTGGTTACTACCTCAAAAAGGCCGGTTACGGCGTTAACGGTCAAAACTCTAAGCACTAGTGCTCGAAGAACTCTTTAATCAATCAGCCTTGGCTGCAAAAAGGCGTGAGGCCGTCACTTCGTTCGACGAGCTTATGTCTGCTATTGCTGGTGTTCCGCGGCCGATCAACATTTATGAGCATCTATCCAAAACCAATCGGATTCGACTAATCGCTGAAATAAAGCGAGCGAGTCCATCCAGGGGCTTCATGGCAGATATTCCCGATGCCGGGGAGCTCGCTAGAGGATACGAAGAGGCTGGCGCAGACGCGATTTCGGTGTTAACAGAGGAGTCGGGTTTCGCTGGAACCCTGGGAGATCTGCTAAATGCATCGAAGGTAGTCTCGATTCCTACACTTCGGAAAGACTTCATCTCAAGCGAGTATCAGATTTTGGAAGCCAGACTTGCGGGAGCATCATTTGTGCTGCTTATTCTTTCCTTTCTAAGCCCATCGCGTGCCAAGGAACTGTCTGAGTTTGCTACCAGTCTTGGTCTAGGAATTCTCTTTGAAACCCATTCAGAAGCCGAGATCTCTACTGCGGCTGACCTGGACGCTCGACTCATTGGCATCAACACTCGCGACCTAAAGACCTTTAACACTGATATTGGCTTGTTCGAGAAAATGGCTGGCGAATTGCCCCCGCAAGCGATAGCAATCGCAGAATCCTCGGTCAAGACTATCGACGACGTTCAACGCTACAGATCAGCAGGTGCCGATGCTGTACTGGTGGGCGAAGCACTCGTGACTGGTAACTGGAGAGAACTCATCCCCAAGATTGTCTCGGTCTCGTAGAATCTCTCAATGAAGGAAAATCTCTCTAACGCGGTAGGTCCATACTTCGGCGAGTATGGTGGCCGATTCGTTCCAGAACCCCTCATTGAAGCGCTGGATCAGCTTGAGAGTGTCTACTTGGCTGCAAGAAATGACCCCTCTTTTCAAGACGAATTAGAGCATCTACACAAGACTTACACCGGCCGCCCATCGATAATCACGGAGGCCGAAAGATTTGCACGTTCCGTTGGCCACTTGCGGGTATTTCTAAAGCGCGAAGACCTTAACCACACGGGTAGCCACAAGATCAATAACGTAATGGGTCAAGCATTGCTGACTAAGCGCATGGGTAAGAGCCGAATCATTGCCGAGACTGGTGCAGGTCAGCACGGAGTTGCCTCCGCCACTGCCGCTGCCTACTTTGGTCTTGAGTGCGTTGTCTACATGGGTGAGGTTGACACCCAACGACAAGCCCTTAACGTCGCGCGCATGAAACTTTTGGGTGCGGAAGTAGTTCCAGTTACTACCGGGTCGAGGACCTTGAAGGATGCCATCAACGAGGCAATGCGTGACTGGGTTGCAAATGTTGACACTACTCACTATCTGCTAGGCACTGTTGCTGGTCCGCACCCATTCCCGACCATGGTCAGAGATTTTCATTCGGTGATTGGCAAAGAGTCGCGCCAGCAGATGCTCGAACTACTAGGAGAGCTTCCAAGCGCGGTTGCGGCTTGTGTTGGCGGCGGTTCCAATGCAATTGGGATTTTTCACGGCTTTATCGATGACCCAGCTGTTCAGCTGTGGGGATTTGAAGCGGCTGGAAATGGCATCGATACACCCTTGCACGCGGCAACATTGTCTAAAGGCTCGCAAGGAGTGCTTCACGGCGCCAAGACTTATGTTCTGCAGGATGAGGACGGACAGACCAAAGAATCCCACAGCATCTCCGCAGGTCTCGATTATCCAGGTGTCGGACCAGAGCACGCCTTCCTAAAAGATCTAGGTCGAGCAAACTACTTCGGAGTAACTGATGATGAGGCTATGGAAGCTATGCGGTTACTATCAAGAACCGAAGGAATCATTCCAGCAATCGAAACAGCCCACGCTCTAGCCGGAATCAAGCATCTAAACACGGTGCTACCTGCTGGATCCTCAGTTCTAGTAAATCTTTCAGGCCGAGGCGACAAAGACATGGAAACCGCTGGCAGATATTTTGGTCTTCTGTGATATCCGTTGAACAAACTCTAAGGACCAAGGCTGCTAAATCTAAGGGCAGCTTGATTGGATATTTTCCAGCGGGATATCCAACCGTTGAAGTTTCGATTCAAGCACTTTGCACGATGGCAGAAAATGGTTGCGACATCTTGGAAGTTGGTATTCCTTACTCGGATCCCGTAATGGATGGACCCGTAATTCAGCGGGCCACTGAGCTTGCTCTAGAGAATGGTTTCCGTATTTCCATGCTCTTTGAAATTATAAAAGGGGTGAGAAAGCAGAGTGATGTTCCGATTCTTGTAATGAGCTATTGGAATCCGATTCTCGCTTACGGAGTTGAGAAATTTGCCTCTGAATTAGCCACTGCTGGTGGCCAAGGAGTCATTACCCCTGATCTAATCCCGGATGAAGCCAGCGAATGGTTGAAAATAAGTGAAAAGCACAACTTGGAGAGAGTTTTCCTAGCGGCGCCAAGCAGTAGCCAAGCACGCGTGAGTAAGGCACATGAAGCTTCTAAGGGATTTGTATACGCGGTGTCAACAATGGGCATTACTGGCGAGCGTAAGAACCTAGATGCCCTCGCGAGATCTGTAGTTTCTCGAATCCGCGAGGCGGGAGATCGACCCGCTTGCGTCGGGGTGGGGGTCTCAACGGCGGAGCAGGTTCGTGAAGTGAATTCCTATGCGGATGGTGCAATTGTTGGCACCGCATTTATCAACGCCTTTGAGGAGGGCGGCATTGATACCCTGCGCCTGAAGGTACGCGAGCTCGCCAGTGGCTTAGACTGAGCAGATGTTTGAAACCGTTGGCATTCCTTCGCCGGAGATATCTTTCATAGATCTTGGTATCTTCCGCATCCATTTCTACGCTCTGTTCATCCTCACTGGCATTGCGATTGCAACATGGTTGGCAGATTCGAGGCTTACTAAGCGTGGAGCTCCGAAGGGAACAATGCTTGACATAGCTCTATGGGCCGTGCCGTTTGGAATTTTAGGTGGACGTTTTTTTCATGTCATTACTCATCCAGATGACTACTTCTTTGAAGGCTCGGATCTTCTAGCAACTCTAAGGATTTGGGAGGGCGGGCTGGCAATCTATGGGGCCATCTCTCTCGGAGCAGTTGGAGTATTTATAGCGACGCGGAAGATTGGCATTAGGTTCTGGAGCGTAGCCGACGCAGTGGCGCCTGGCTTACTCATTGCGCAAGGCATTGGCAGGTTGGGTAACTATTTCAACCAAGAACTTTTTGGCCTGCCAACCACGCTCCCTTGGGGGCTTCGGATACCCAGCAGCAATCCGGCCTACCCGGTGGGGCTGCCGGATGGACTTCTTTTCCATCCAACATTTGCCTACGAGATGATTTGGAACTTTACGGGAGCAGCCCTACTTTTGCTGCTAGGTAGCAGGCTAAATCTGCAATGGGGCAAGGTTTTTGCCCTTTACCTAGTGGTTTATTCATTCGGGCGAATTTGGATTGAGGCTATTCGAATTGACCCCAGTGAGATTATTCTTGGGCTTAGACTAAATATCTGGTCAGCGCTGATCGGACTAACCCTGGGCATAATCCTTTTCATGGTTCAGTCTCGCCGACACCCCGGCCTAGAACCTTCGATTTGGCTTCCTAACAGAGAACCTGTTGAGCAAGCTGAATCTCCAAATGGCTCCGATTTGGAGCAGAGTAAGTAAATACATTTCGGGCCAACGACGTCCCAGTTTTCTGAGAGTTCGATTGGAGTTGAAGTGAACGTATCCCCGTTCAAGCGCTTTTCATTGGCGCCTGAAGCGCAGGGTCTTTATGACCCTAGCAGGGAAAAGGACGCGTGTGGCCTTGCAATGGTCGCAACTCTGAGGGGTACTGCAGGACACGACATTGTCGAAACAGCACTTAGTGCACTAAGAAATCTTGAACACAGGGGCGCCGTTGGTTCCGATGCGGGAACCGGTGATGGCGCAGGAATACTCACCCAAATACCCGATGCTTTTTATCGGGAAATTGTTGACTTCGCATTGCCTGAACTCGGAAGCTATGGAACTGGCCTTGCTTTCCTCGGAACAAACTCCGAGAAGGAAAAGGCGCGGCTTGAAGAAATCGCCAACCAAGAAGGACTGTCTGTTCTTGGTTGGAGGCAGGTACCAACAAAACCGGAAGTTCTTGGCGAATTAGCCCGAGCCGCAATGCCGTTAATCGAACAGCTTTTTGTAGCGGGATCAGTTTCTGGTCTTGAATTAGAACGAGCTCTTTTCAGACTGCGCAAGCGCAGTGAGCGTGAAATCGGCCTTTACTTCCCGTCTTTGTCAATGCGCACCATTGTTTACAAGGGCATGGTGACAACGCTGCAGCTCGAACCTTTTTATCCCGATCTTTCCGACGATAGGTTTGCGTCGAAGCTTGCGCTTGTGCACTCTCGATTTTCAACCAATACATTTCCATCATGGCCACTTGCCCATCCATTCAGATTCATAGCTCACAACGGGGAGATCAATACGGTCAAGGGCAATGCAAACTGGATGGCTGCTCGAGAATCTCAGCTTTCCAGTGACATTCTTGGCAACTTAGAACAACTCAAACCCATTGTTACGCCTGGTGCGTCAGATAGTGCGACATTCGATGAAGTGCTAGAGCTTCTGGTCTTGGGAGGCCGTTCTCTTCCTCACGCCATGATGATGATGATTCCCGGCGCTTGGGAAAAGCAAATAGACCTTGACCCACAGATCAGAGACTTTTTTGAGTATCACTCCATGCTTATGGAGCCATGGGATGGCCCAGCCGCAGTTATTTTTACCGACGGGGAACTGGTTGGCGCAACTCTCGATCGAAATGGTTTGCGACCGGGTCGATTTATCGTTACCGAGGATGGACTCATCATTCTTGCCTCGGAAATAGGTGTTTCCAACATCACACCAGACCGGATTGTTCGAAAAGGCCGGCTGCAGCCCGGAAAAATGTTTCTGATTGACACCAAAGCAGGTGTAATCATCGAGGATGAGCAAATCAAGTCCGAGATAGCCTCTTTAGAGCCGTGGGGGGAGTGGCTAAAGCAGTCACGAATAAACCTCAGAGATTTGCCCGAACGTGAGCATGTTCGATATTCATCTACTTCGGTAAATCGTCGACAGCGTGTTTTCGGTTACACAGAAGAAGACATTAAGGAATTCATCACGCCAATGGCGCGCAACGGCCAAGAGCCAATCGGAGCCATGGGGACAGATACTCCAATAGCTGCTATTTCGGATCGTCCAAGATTGCTATTTGACTACTTCGTTCAACAATTTGCACAGGTTACTAACCCTCCTCTAGATGCTATTCGAGAAGAGGTCGTCACTTCCATGACGGCTGCTATTGGCCCAGTGAGAAACCTTCTAGCTGCCACACCGGAGCATGCCAAGCAGATGGTTCTCGACTATCCGATTCTTAGTAACGATGAGCTCGCGCGCATCAAGCATATTGATAAGGCCAATAACATCGGCAAATCAGTTTCCATTTCTTGTCTATACCGTGTCGACGAGGGGGCCCTGTCGCTTGAATCGAGGCTTGCTGAGCTTTGTAAGGAAGTCGATGACGCAATCGATCAAGGTGCCACCTTCGTGATTCTCTCAGATCGCGACTCAAACAGAGAATTAGCTCCCATTCCTTCCCTGCTGAGTCTTTCAGCTATCCATCACCATCTGATTCGTAAGGGGGATCGAATGATGGTGGGGTTGGTGGTTGAGTGTGGCGATGCCAGGGATGTCCACCACATGGCAACCTTGATTGGCTATGGCGCATCTGCTATCAATCCATACTTAGCTCTAGAAACTGCAGAGGACCTTGTCGTCCGCGGGGTGATAAGCGGTATCACTGCTGAACGTTCAAGCAAGAACATGATTAAGGCGCTCGGTAAGGGTGTTCTAAAGATTATGAGCAAGATGGGCATCTCAACCGTTGCTTCTTACGCTGGCGCGCAAACATTCGAGGCCATTGGGCTTGCACAGGAATTAGTAGATCGCTACTTCACCGGTACCACTTCCAAACTTGGTGGAGTCGGCATCGAAATCCTGGCCAGGGAAATCGAGCAGAGACACCGCGCTGCCTATCCGATGGAGGGCGCCGCTAAGGCACATTTGCCGCTAGAGGTTGGGGGAGAGATGAAGTGGCGAAGAGAAGGCCCGCCACATCTTTTCAATCCGGAGACAGTGTTCAAGTTGCAACACTCAACCAAAACTAAGCGTTACGACATTTTCAAGCAGTACACCAAGGCTGTGGATGATCAATCTGAGCGGTTGATGACTCTTCGCGGACTTTTTGAACTAAAAGTAGGTGAGCGGAGCCCAATCTCCATTGATGAAGTTGAGCCAATTTCAGAGATTGTGAAGCGCTTTTCTACTGGTGCTATGTCGATGGGTGCCATTTCGCCAGAAGCTCATGAAGTGCTAGCAATTGCGATGAACAGGCTTGGGGCTAAGAGCAATACTGGGGAAGGGGGAGAGTCGACTGAGCGATTGTTAGATAAGGAACGCCGTTCAGCCGTAAAGCAGGTGGCATCTGGCCGGTTTGGAGTTACTTCAATGTATCTAACCCACGCAGACGACATCCAAATCAAGATGGCGCAGGGGGCTAAGCCAGGTGAGGGTGGGCAGCTTCCACCTAACAAGGTCTACCCGTGGATTGCAGAACTTAGACACTCGACTCCAGGTGTAGGTCTTATCTCTCCACCACCACACCACGACATTTACTCGATCGAAGACCTAAAGCAACTTATCTTCGATCTCAAACGAGCGAATCGCTCCGCCAGAATAAATGTCAAGCTAGTAAGTCAGTTTGGAGTTGGAACGGTAGCTGCCGGTGTAGCAAAAGCGAAAGCGGATGTTGTACTAATCTCTGGCCACGATGGCGGTACAGGCGCTAGCCCGTTAAATTCGCTCAAGCACGCGGGTACCCCTTGGGAATTGGGTCTTGCCGAAGCGCAGCAGACACTGCTTCTCAACGGCCTTAGAGATCGAATTGTGGTTCAGGTAGACGGGCAAATGAAAACAGGCAGGGACGTGATTATTGCAGCTTTGCTTGGCGCTGAGGAATTTGGCTTTGCTACTGCTCCATTAGTCGTTGAGGGTTGCATTTTGATGCGGGTTTGTCATCTGGATACTTGTCCAGTTGGAGTTGCCACACAGAACCCAGATTTGAGAAAGCGGTTCCGCGGCCAAGCCGAGCACGTGGTCAATTTCTTTGAATTCTTAGCCCAAGAGGTCAGGGAGTACTTAGCGGCACTTGGATTTAGAACTTTGGCCGACGCAATTGGACATGTTGAGCTACTTGACACAAACCGAGCAATTCGCCATTGGAAGGCAGACGGAATGGACTTGTCTCCGATTTTTGCCGCAAAAGACATTGCGAGGACTTCTTCACTGCGCTGCACCTCCTCTCAACAGCACCAAGTTGAAGACCATTTTGACTTCCCATTGCTGGTTGACGCCATGGCAGCTTTGGACAAGGGCGAGCACTTCCTAATTGAGAGAGAGATTAATAACACGAACCAAGCCATTGGCGCCATGCTAGGAAACGAACTCACTAAGAAATGGGGAGAAGCAGGACTCAATCCTGGAGCACTTGAGCTTCGACTTCGAGGTAGCGCTGGGCAATCACTCGGGGCGTTTATTCCGAGAGGAATCAAGATTGTTGTCGAAGGTGACTGCAATGACTACGTAGCTAAGGGCTTGTCAGGGGGAATAGTTGTAGTCAAACCACCAACTGGCAGTGGGTTCGTTGCAAGTGAAAATGTGATTGCCGGCAATGTGATTGGTTATGGGGCAACTAGCGGAGAGATCTACCTAAACGGTGTAGTAGGAGAGAGATTCTTGGTTAGAAACTCTGGCGCCTCCGCTGTAGTCGAAGGAGTCGGGGACCACGGCCTGGAATACATGACTGGTGGTAGAGCCGTCATCCTCGGACGAACGGGCATTAACCTAGCTGCAGGAATGAGTGGTGGTATCGCATTCGTTTATAAACTCTCAGAATCAAAGGTAAATAGGGAAGCGCTTCAACTTGGAGAAATCTCCCTTCAGCCTCTATCTGGGGAGGACAAGCAAGAGCTAAGAGGACTTATCAAGAGACATCTTGATGAGACGCAATCAGCGGTCGCATCATTCATCTTGGCAAACTTTGAGTCCGAGTCTCTGAACTTCACAAAGGTACTGCCCCGAGATTACGCTCGAGTATTGGAGATTCAAGCTAAGGCTGTGGAATTGGGTCATGAACCTGATGGCCAAGAGGTTTGGACACAGATTCTTGAGGTGATCAATGGCTGATCCCAGAGGATTCATAAGAATCACTGAGCGGGAAACTGCCGCTAGAAGACCAGTACCTGTTCGAATCAAGGACTGGAAGGAAGTTTACGCTGAGCGCAATTCCGAGACTGTGAAGCGACAGGCCTCCCGATGCATGGACTGCGGCATTCCTTTCTGTCATGAGGGTTGTCCGCTTGGCAATCTCATACCTGAGTGGAATGACCTTGCTCACCGAGGCAGGGGTCGCGAGGCAATTGATCGACTTCACGCCACCAACAATTTCCCGGAATTCACAGGAAGAATCTGCCCAGCCCCCTGCGAAGACGCATGTGTTCTTGGTATTAATCAACCCGCTGTAACTATCAAGGAGATTGAAGTCAGCATTATCGATGATGCTTTTGACAACGGCCTTGTGCTTCCGCAAGTTCCTGATCGTCTGACCGGAAAGACAATTGCAGTGGTGGGAAGTGGACCAGCTGGACTAGCAGCCGCTCAGCAGCTGACCCGAGCTGGACATACGGTTGCGGTCTATGAAAGGGACGATCGCATAGGTGGCTTGTTGCGTTATGGCATTCCCGACTTCAAGATGGAAAAACACCACATTGATCGCCGAATCCATCAAATGGAGTCCGAGGGCACCCGCTTTAGACCGGGAGTGAATGTTGGAGTTGACATCGGCTGGGATGAGCTTAGAAAGAGATACGACGCCGTACTTATTGCCACAGGCGCCCTAGTTCCTAGGGACATCAGCGTTCCAGGGCGCGAGCTCGCTGGAGTTCACTTTGCGATGCCTTACCTGAGTGCGGCTAACAGGGTGGTAGCCGGAGAGCAAGTTCAAGATCAGATAACTGCAGCAGGAAAACACGTGGTGATACTTGGCGGCGGCGACACCGGCGCCGATTGCCTTGGCACTGCCACTAGACAAGGTGCCCTTAGCGTTACAACTCTCGCCATTGGAAAAACTCCGCCTAACGGGCGAACCGAGGATATGCCTTGGCCAACCGTTCCCAACATTTTTGAGGTGCAGTCTGCGCATGAGGAGTTTGGCGAGCGCAAATACTTACACTCGACGGTTGAATTCGTGGGTGAGAACGGCAAGCTCACCGGCGTCAAAGTCGCCGATACTCAGTTCGTTGATGGAAAACGTCTACCCGAAGCGGGTACCGAGCGAATTTTAAAGGCCGACCTAGTCCTATTGGCACTTGGCTATAAAGGAAATGAGGCAGACGGCGTTGTGGAACAGCTTGGACTGATGCTCGAAAACGGAAACCTAGCGCGTGATGGAAAATACCATGCGGGCAACGGTGTCTTCGTAGCTGGTGACGCCGGTAGAGGCGCGAGTCTTGTAGTCTGGGCAATAGCCGAGGGCCGTGCAGCGGCCTCTGCAGTGGATGAATATCTCGAAGGCGAGACGGAACTTCCATTCCCCGTTCGACCCACAGATCAACCGATTTCGGTTTACAGCTAAGTAAGGAAACATAATGAGACGCGCAAAAATCGTAGCGACGTTTGGACCAGCCGTTGCCGAGTATGAAACAACGAAAGCTGTAATTGCCGCCGGCGTCGATGTCGCGAGACTTAATCTCTCGCACGGTGAATACTCGGTTCATGAAAATACTTACGACAACATTCGCAAGGCTTCCTATGAGCTAGATAAGCCGGTGGGGATTCTAGTAGACCTTCAAGGCCCAAAAATTCGACTAGCTCGGTTTAGGAATGGAAAAGAGGAGCTAACCGAAGGTCAAGAATTCACCATAACAACAAAAGATGTTGAGGGTGACGCAACCATTTGTGGAACTACCTACAAGGGTTTGCCGCAAGATGTTAAGCCTGGAGACCAACTATTAATTGATGATGGTCGCATAGCGCTACGAGCAAAGCGTGTTGATGCTAACCAAGTAGTCTGCGAAGTAGAAATTGGAGGGCCAATTTCGAACAATAAGGGGATCAATCTCCCAGGCGTTGCGGTAAACGTCCCTGCCATGAGCGAGAAAGACGAAAAAGACCTAAGGTGGGCACTCAAAGTCGGCGCAGACATGATTGCACTTAGCTTCGTTCGGTCCGCTAAAGACGTTGCCCGGGCGCACGAAATCATGAAAGAAGAGAACAGGTTTGTCCCTGTAATTGCGAAAATAGAGAAGCCTCAGGCGGTAGATGCCTTAGAAGAAATAGTTGATGCTTTTGATGGGATTATGGTTGCCCGCGGTGACCTTGGAGTAGAGCTTCCGCTCGAACAGGTTCCCTTAGTTCAAAAACGCGCCGTTGAGCTGGCACGACGTTGGGCAAAGCCAGTAATAGTTGCCACACAAATGCTTGAGAGCATGATTGAAAACAGCAGGCCGACAAGAGCAGAAGCCTCGGACGTTGCCAACGCCGTTTTGGATGGTGCGGACGCACTCATGCTGTCTGGGGAAACATCTGTAGGAAAATATCCGGTCGAAGCAGTAGCCACAATGGCCAAGATCATTGAGTCGACTGAAGAAAACGGATTAGAGCGTATTCCAGACCTTGGCACCAAGCCACATACCCATTCAGGCGCTGTTGTGAAGGCTGCCTTGGACATTGCTGACTTGCTGGGTAGTAAGTACGTCTGTGTATTTACAGAAAGTGGAGACACGCTTAGAAGGGTCAGTAGGTTGCGCTCACGAATTCCAGTTCTTGCCTTCACACCCAACGAGTCAGTGAGGCGAAGATTAGCCTTAGTTTGGGGAGCAACAACCTATCTTGCTGAAAAAGTCAAACACACAGATCAGATGATCAAGCAGGTTGATGAAATTGTCCTAGCAACCGGAAAGTGCAAGCTAGGGGATGAGGTAATCGTTGTTGCTGGATCTCCGCCTGGGATTCCTGGCTCCACCAATTCCCTGAGGGTGCATCGAGTGGGCGACGCGGTTCACAATGCCGCCCCTGGCTACGCCAACTAACTGTGCCGGAAGTGGGATTTGAACCCACACGCCCTTTCGGACAACGCATTTTGAGTGCGCCGCGTCTGCCGTTCCGCCATTCCGGCCGGTCTTGGCAATTGTAGTGGATGCTGAAATGGCTAAAGTAGCAGCATGCAAGAATCGCTGAGAGTTCTGGTTGCAGAAGACGAGTCGCTGATCCGTATGGATGTTGTATCGACTCTTTCTGAAGCAGGATTTGATGTGGTGGGAGAAGCTTCCGATGGGGAAGAGGCACTTGAGCTGGCGGCCAAACTCTCTCCAGACGTGGTTGTAATGGACATTAAGATGCCAAAACTTGATGGGATATCTGCGGCCGAAAAATTAGCCGAAGCGAAAATCCCGGTTGTCTTGCTCACTGCTTTTTCGCAGTCGGAACTCGTCACCCGAGCAACCGAAGCCGGCGCAATGGCTTTCATTACCAAGCCGTTTAAGCCAGCAGACCTGATACCAGCTATTCAGATAGCCATCGCTCGGAGTGAAGAAATCTCTGCACTAGAGCAAGAAATATCAGATTTATCAGATCGCCTTGAGACCAGAAAACTAATGGATCGCGCCAAGGGTCTACTGATGTCGAAAATGAAACTGACCGAACCAGATGCCTTCAGGTGGATTCAAAAGGCCTCAATGGATCGAAGACTTTCAATGGCTCAAGTAGCAAAAGCAGTTATTGATCAGCTTGGCCCGAAGACGGCTTCGGACGAAGATAATTAGTAATCCTCACCGTCGACAGTAGCTGTCCTTTTTCATCAGTCACTTTTATTTCATGAGTGGTTAGGCTTCTTCCAAGCTTTATAGCAGTGCAGGTGCCAGTTACGATCCCAGAGCTGACCGATGAGTGATGTGACGCGTTTATTTCAATACCGACGGCATAACCCCAGGGATGAGCGTGGACATTGGCGGCAAAACTGCCTAGTGACTCTGCGAGCACAACGTGTGCTCCGCCGTGTAATAGACCGATTGGTTGCGTGTTCCCCTCTACTGGCATGGTTGCCACCGCGCGCTCCGCGCTCAGTTCCAGTAGTTTGATTCCCATTCGATCCGCTAGAGCGCCTAAGCCTCGTTGACGCATCACTTCTAGCGCTTGGGCTGATGAAACGACTTCGTTCTCCACGGTATCTCCTAAGCAAAGTAGGCTAGTCGCATGTCTGCTGAAAAGAAGCCTACTCTGCTGCTTATCGACGGACATTCTCTTGCCTTTCGAGCCTTCTATGCTCTCAATCCAGACAGTTTCAAGAATCAATCTGGGCAGCACACCAATGCCGTCCATGGTTTTATATCAATGCTTCTGACATTGATGGAGAACGAAAAGCCAACCCACATTTGCGTCGCTTTTGATGTATCCAGAGAGAGCTTCCGAACCAGGGAATACCCAGAGTACAAAGGTAACCGCGGGGAGACTCCGGAGGAATTCATAGGACAAACGGAGCTGCTGGTCGAAGCTCTTGCGGCAATGCGTATCACTTCTGTTTCGCGAGACGACTACGAGGCCGATGACTTGATCGCATCGCTTGCCAAAAAGGGTGAGCTTGCGGGTATGGAAGTCCTAATCGTCTCAGGGGATCGGGACACGTTCCAATTAATTAGTGATAAGACAAAAATCTTGTACCCGATCAAAGGTGTGATGAACCTTGCCCGGATGGACGATAAGGCAGTTCAAGAGAAATACGGAGTGACAGCAAAGCAGTACCAAGACCTCGCTGCGCTAGTCGGAGAGACTTCAGATAATCTCCCGGGAATACCAGGAGTGGGGCCAAAGACCGCCGCTAAGTGGCTTCAGACTTATGGCGACCTGGATTCTATATTGGCTTCTGCCGATGACATTTCCGGCAAAGTGGGCGAAACGCTTCGGGAAAAGCGAGAGCTAGCAATCCGCAATCGAAGGCTAAACAACTTAGTCAGAGACCTTGATTTTGATTTCTCAATAGACGACCTGGCTGTGGGTCCGGTGCATGAGGAAGAGGTTCGCACCGTTTTTGCGAAACTGAATTTCCGAACACTTTTGACTCGGGTTATTAAACTTCGTGGCACCAATGGCGCTCAAATACCTGTTCCGATTGCTGAGATTGAGGATGAGCAAGAAGGACCAGGGTCAACACACGAGCACAACTATGAACAGCCCGAGAGCCGGCTCGCCAGCGTCTCCGAACTAGACGACTTTATGCGGGAGCCAGTCTTCTTGGCAATTCAAGTTTCGAACGGCAAGTTGGTTGGGCTTGGTGCCGCAAACATCACAACCCGATTGGACTGGGACGGAAAGGAGAAAGCTGAAGCGCTTAATCTTCTCCGCTCTGGAAACTATGGAGTTTGGGATTCAAAACGTTTCATCCATCAATGCAGCGAAATGGGTCTCGAGGGAATCGCAGTTAAAGAGGATGCTCTACTGACTTGCTACTTGAGCGACCCTACTCTGCGGGAGTACAACCCAGATCAACTACTGCGAGACCTTGTCGGAGTCGACATTGTGCGAGCAGATCCGCTAGAGCTTTTTTCCGAAGTTCCCGCATCCCTAGATGCCTGGGCAGCGGCAGTACTCTTTAGAGCGACAACTTCAAAATTGGAAGATCGAACCTTGAAATCGGTCTATCGAGAGATTGAATTACCCTCTTCGGTGGTACTGGCAAAAATGGAAGCCACTGGTATTGCAGTTGATAGAGAGAACCTGCAAAGACAGAACGAAGTTCTTTCCAAAGAGGTCGAGGAAATAGCCAATCAGGCTTATCAAATTATTGGGCACGAAGTGAATTTGGCAAGCCCTAAACAGTTGCAAACTGTTCTCTTTGAGGAGCTGGGCTTTGAAGGTACTAGGTCAGTAAAAACTGGTTACTCGACCAACGCGGAAGCTCTTGTTGAACTTCTGGAACAGACAGGCCATCCCTTCTTGGAAAAGCTGCTGGCTCACCGCGACGTCACAAAGATTCGTCAAATGTCGGAGACGCTCCTTGATTCAATCAGAGCAGACGGTCGAATACACACCAGTTACCTCCAGACTGGCACTGCAACGGGTCGACTTAGCAGCGAGAATCCAAATCTTCAAAACATTCCAATCAAGACCGAGCGAGGCCAACGACTAAGGAGTGCGTTCGTCGCTGGCTCCGGATATGTTGAGCTTCTTACCGCGGATTACTCGCAAATAGAAATGCGTATCATGGCTCACCTCAGCGAAGACTCGGGATTGATTGAGGCCTTCAGAGCAGGAGAAGATCTTCATAACTACGTAGGCTCTCGAATCTATGGCGTCAAGCCATCAGAGGTCGACGCAGCCATGCGTTCAAAGGTGAAAGCAATGAGCTATGGCTTGGTATATGGTCTGAGTGAATTTGGTTTGGCTCGTCAGCTCAAAATTTCTAAATCTGAAGCCAAGGAATTGATGAGCGAGTATTTCGCTCGATTTGGCGGAGTCAAAAGATACCTGGATCAAGTTGTTCAAAGAGCTAAAGTGGATGGCTATACAGAGACGGTTTACGGCCGTCGCAGGCCTTTTGCGGATTTGAACTCAAAGGTGTTTCAAGTCAGAGAAAACGCTCGTAGGGCGGCACTGAATGCCCCTATCCAAGGAACCGCTGCCGACATCATGAAGTTGGCCATGATTGAAGCGGATGTTCGCCTGACTAGGCAAGGCCTCAAATCCAGACTCCTGCTGCAGGTGCATGACGAATTGGTGTTTGAGGTGGCTCCTGACGAACTTGAGCAGGTTAAAATCCTGGCAACCGAGAGCATGAAGGGCGTTGCCAAGCTTTCGGTGCCGGTCGAAGTTCACGTGGGTGTCGGCCCAAATTGGGAGCTGGCGGGTCACTGACAATCCCGCTAGGCTTTGTCAGGCGCTCTAGGGCGCTTTCCCTGTCCGTTTGTCGGGCAAGTCAAGACCAAGTCAGGTTTTGTTTTGCGCGACCCGAGTAAAAGTGAAGAACGTATAAATATGGCAACCAAATCGACCGCAGGCAACAAGCAAATAGCAGTCAACGACATCGGCTCTCAAGAGGATTTTCTAGCAGCGGTCGAAGCAACCCTCAAATTTTTCAATGACGGTGATCTGATCGCCGGGACCGTGGTCAAAATCGACCGCGACGAAGTTTTACTTGATGTCGGTTACAAAACAGAGGGTGTTATTCCTCTTCGTGAACTTTCTATCAGACAAGACGCAAATCCAAACGACATCGTCAAAGTTGGCGAGTCAATCGAGGCATTAGTTCTCCAAAAGGAAGATAAAGAAGGTCGTCTGATTCTGAGCAAGAAGCGTGCTCAGTACGAAAAGGCTTGGGGCGATGTAGAAAAGATCAAAGAAGCTGACGGAGTAGTAAAAGGAACTGTTATTGAAGTCGTCAAGGGTGGCGTCATTGTCGACATTGGACTTCGCGGCTTCCTACCAGCATCCCTGATTGAACTTAGAAGAGTGCGCGACCTTGGTCCATATCTTGGAACAGAGGTTGAGGCAAAGATTCTGGAGCTTGACAAAAACAGAAACAACGTTGTTCTTTCACGCCGAGCGCTGCTTGAGCAGAGCCAAAGCGAGAGCCGTACGACCATGCTGAATGATCTAGCGAAGGGTCAGATTCGCACTGGTGTTGTGTCTTCGATTGTAAACTTCGGTGCCTTTATTGACTTGGGTGGCGTTGATGGCCTAGTGCACGTCTCAGAATTGAGCTGGAAGCATGTTGAGCACGCCAGTGAGGTAGTTGAGGTCGGACAAGAAGTTACCGTTGAGGTGCTTGAGGTTGATTCTGACCGCGAGCGCGTTTCACTGTCACTCAAGGCCACTCAAGAGGACCCATGGCAGGTATTCGCGCGAACACACGCAATCGGACAGTACATCCCAGGCAAGGTCACCAAGATTGTTCCGTTTGGAGCTTTCGTCAGAGTGGCAGACGGTATTGAGGGGCTTGTTCACATTTCCGAGCTCTCGTCGAAGCACGTTGAGCACGCTGACCAGGTTGTTACCGTGAACCAGGATGTCTTCGTGAAGTTGATTGACATCGATCTTGAGCGTCGCAGAATCTCATTATCGCTAAAGCAGGCTGTCGATGAAGTCGATCCTGCAGGTAGTGACTTTAACCCAGTTCTATATGGAATGGCCGCAGACTATGACGAGAGTGGCAACTATCGCTACCCAGAAGGCTTTGACCCAGCCACCAACGAGTGGAAGCCCGGATACGAGGAGGCCCGCACCAAGTGGGAGGCTGACTACGCCGAGGCTCACGAGCGTTGGGAACTGCACAAAACTCAGGTGAAGGCAATGCGCGAGAAGCTTGCTGGATTGCCAGATGCCCAGCCTGCTGAGTCAGTTCAATCGCCAGAAGGTTCGCTTTCACAAGACGAGTCACTAGCGTCACTTAGGGACCAGCTAGCAGAAGACAAGTAGGCAGAGAAATCAGGCCTATTCTGGTTAGATGCTAATCGCGCTAACCGGTGGAATTGGGTCTGGTAAGTCGACGGTGGCCGCCGAGTGGGTTCGCCTAGGTGCACGTGAAATCGATGCTGACCAGCTTGCCAGGGAAGTTGTAGAGCCGGGTAGCCGGGGGCTCGCAATGCTTGTCGATGAGTTCGGTGAACAAGTACTTGATGCCAACGATAGCTTGAACCGTGCGAAGCTTGCAGAAATGAGCTTCTCAGATCCGTCAATTCGCAAACGTGTCGAAGCTATCTTGCACCCTCTTATTCAAGCCCTCGCTTTGCAGAGAACCAGTGAAAATTCGCAAGGCGTAACGGTGTATACGATTCCTTTATTGGTTGAGACCAAGTCTCCGCTCAAATTTGACAAAGTTGTCACCATCAGTTGCCCTGAAGAGGTCAGGTTGGAGCGGCTTATCAAGCGAGGACTTAGACGGGAAGACGCTGTCAAGCGCATCTCCGCCCAAGCCTCGGATAATGAGCGGGAAAGAGTGGCGGACTTGGTTATAGATTCAAACTGCAGTCTTGAAGAATTACTAGTTCGGTCTCGATCAGCATATGGGACGCTCGTCAATGGATGAGTCAATTCCGTTCAAGGTAGTTAGCGAATACAGCCCCTCGGGGGATCAGCCCAAGGCCATCGATCAGCTCGAAAAGAGGCTTAGGGCAGGAGAGCGAGACGTGGTCTTACTCGGGGCCACTGGAACGGGAAAGTCCGCAACCACAGCCTGGCTAATCGAGAGACTTCAAAGACCAACACTGGTAATCGCTCACAACAAAACTCTGGCAGCTCAGCTGGCTAGCGAGCTTAGGGAACTCTTCCCAAACAATGCAGTCGAATACTTCGTCAGTTACTACGACTATTACCAGCCTGAAGCGTATGTTCCGCAAACAGACACATTTATCGAAAAGGACTCCACTATCAATGAAGAGGTTGAGCGACTTCGATATTCAGCCACCATGTCACTCCTTTCAAGAAGAGATGTAATTGTTGTCGCTACAGTTTCCTGTATTTATGGGCTTGGAGCACCAAAAGAGTACTTAGCTCAATCTTTACCACTTCGGGTTGGGCAGAGAATTGATCGGGATGAACTAATACGTGGACTGGTAAACATTCAGTATCAAAGAAACGATGTGGACTTCACCAGGGGTAACTTTCGAGTCAAGGGCGACACGGTCGAAGTGATTGCTATTTATGATCAAGAAGCCACCAGAATCGAATTCTTTGGCGACGAAATCGAAAAGATTTACCGGATCAATCCTTTGACTGGCGAGGTATTGATGGAGCGTCAGTCGGTCGCAATTTACCCAGCTTCCTACTATGTTGCACCCGCTGAACAAATGGGACGAGCAATAGAGGCGATCGAAGAGGAGCTCGAGGGTCGCTTTCGTGAACTAGAAAAGCAGGGGAAACTGCTTGAAGCACAGCGCATAAAAATGCGAACAACCTTTGATCTTGAGATGATCAAGGAGCTTGGCTTCTGTTCAGGAATTGAGAATTACTCTCGTCACATCGACGGGCGAGAACAGGGTGAGCCTCCCGCTTGTCTTTTGGACTATTTCCCCGATGATTTTCTTACTGTTATTGATGAGTCGCATGTCACAATTCCCCAAATTCGAGCAATGCACAATGGGGATCAATCTCGCAAACGAACCTTGGTCGAATATGGATTTCGACTTCCTTCGGCCTTGGATAATCGGCCGTTACGGTTTGATGAATTCCTCGCCAGAACTGGACAGACTGTTTATCTCTCCGCTACTCCCGCGCAATATGAACTTGACCTGTCTGACGGGGTAGTTGAGCAGATCATTAGACCTACCGGCCTGGTTGATCCAAAAATTGTGGTAAAGCCATCACGTGGGCAAATCGATGATCTCATGGAGGAGATCAAGCTTCGAACCGAGAAGAATGAACGCGTTCTGGTAACGACCCTTACCAAAAGACTTGCAGAAGAGGTAACTGATTACCTAACAGAAATGGGAATTCGTGTTCGCTACATGCACTCAGACGTAGATACTTTGAGACGCGTCGAGCTACTTCGAGAGCTGAGGCAGGGAATTTACGACGTCTTGGTAGGAATTAACCTGCTTCGAGAAGGACTTGACCTCCCAGAAGTATCCCTTGTTTCCATTCTCGACGCTGATAAGGAAGGTTTCTTGAGGTCAACGACTGCCCTTATCCAAACAATCGGCCGTGCAGCCCGCAATGTTGGTGGGGAAGTGCACATGTATGCAGACAGAATTACAGATTCAATGCGCAAAGCCATTGATGAAACAAACCGTCGCCGGGATATCCAAATCGAATATAACCGGGCCAATAACATCGATCCGCAGCCACTGAGAAAGAAGATCGCGGACATCACAGACGTTTTGGTGAGGGAGGAGGTCGATACAGAAGCACTGATGGAACAAATGAAGAAGACTCCCAAGGGCAAAACTTCTGTTTCGCCAATCAGAGGCCGTAAAGACATTGGGAAGGCTGGTCGCGAACAACTCCTCCAAACAATCCTTGAGCTAGACGCCCAAATGAAGGCTTCAGCAGCGGCTTTGAATTTTGAGCTTGCGGCCCGTATTCGCGATGAAATCGCTGAGCTAAAGCGTGAGCTGAGGCAATTTGATGCTGCTGGCCACGCATAGACTTCTACGGTGATAATTCAGACGCCCCCGGGAAGCAAGCTTTCGATTCGTGGCGCGAGAGTGCACAACCTTAAGAACCTAAACCTTGAGGTGCCCAGGGATGCACTGATTGTCTTCACTGGCTTATCAGGATCTGGTAAGTCGTCGCTTGCTTTTGACACGATATTTGCTGAAGGGCAGCGCAGATACGTAGAGTCGCTATCTGCCTACGCAAGACAATTTCTAGGCCAAGTTGACCGACCAGACGTTGACTTTATTGAGGGTCTGTCGCCGGCTGTTTCAATCGACCAAAAGTCCACCAACCGCAATCCCAGATCAACCGTCGGGACAATCACAGAAATTCACGATTATTTGCGCCTTCTATGGAGTCGAATCGGTGTACCGCACTGTCCTGAGTGTGGCGAGGCTATTTCAAAGCAGACGCCACAGGCAATTGTTGATCAGCTTCTCGCTATGGAGGAGGGAACCAAATTCCAATTGCTGGCCCCGATTGTGCAACAAAAAAAGGGAGCCTTTGAAGACCTATTTGCGTCGCTCCAGTCCCAAGGATTCGCCCGAGCAGTCGTAGACGGCGAAACGATTGTTTTAGCCGATGCAAAGCCACTCAAGAAAAGTTATAAGCATGACATCTCAGTAGTAGTAGACAGGCTAGTCGTGAAGGGCGAGTCTTCTAGTCGAATAACTGATTCAGTAGAAACCGCCCTTAAGCTGGCTGATGGCCGCGTGATTGTCGATTTTGTTGATCAGAAGCGGCAGCGAACTTTCAGTGAGAAGTTGAGTTGTCCAAATGAACACGAAATCTATCTAACTGAGATTGAGCCTAGGACTTTCTCATTTAATGCTCCCTTTGGAGCTTGTCCCGACTGCACGGGTCTAGGAACCAAAATGGCTGTAGACGCTGAACTCGTGATCGGGGATCCAGAGAGTTCAATCAGCGATGGCGTAATAATTCCCTGGTCTACGCAAGGCAAAGGTCTCTACTCCTACTTCACACGACTCCTGCAAGGCCTAGCTAAAGAATTGGACTTTAGTCTTAAGACTCCCTGGAACAAACTTCCTAAGCGAATCCGAGATGCCGTTTTATACGGAAACGATTTTGAAGTTCAAGTTAAGTGGCGATCAAAATACGGTAGGGAGATGCGCTACACGTCAGGTTTTGAAGGTGTCCTTCCGTATGTCGAACGCCGCTATCAAGAGTCGGATTCTGATTGGGCAAGGGGAAAGTGGGCCGAATTCCTCCGAGAAGTACCATGCCCGGCATGTGAAGGGGCCCGACTAAGACCTGAGGTTCTAGCCGTAAAGGTACACGGGAAGTCAATTCACGATGTTGCTCAGTTGTCTTTGTCTCAAGCGCACAACTTCTTTGAGGGTCTCAAACTGACTAAGCGCGAGGCAACCATCGCCGCGCAGGTGCTGCGGGAAATCCGTGCTCGTTTAGATTTTCTATTGGCTGTTGGGCTTGACTACCTCTCCCTTGAGCGCTCTGCCGGCTCATTGTCGGGCGGTGAGGCGCAGAGAATTCGATTGGCTACCCAAATCGGTGCTGGCCTCACTGGCGTTCTATACGTTCTTGATGAACCATCTATTGGTCTTCATCAAAGAGACAACCGCAGGCTAATTGAAACGCTAATTAAGCTTCGCGACCTTGGAAATACCTTGATTGTTGTAGAACACGACGAGGACACCATTCGAGCGGCGGATTGGCTAGTGGACATTGGGCCTGGGGCCGGGGCTCACGGTGGTGAGGTGGTCCACAGTGGATCCTACGAGGCGATTCTGACCAATAAGGCTTCAGTAACGGGAGACTATCTCGCTGGCCGGATCAAAATAGAAACACCGAAGAAGCGCCGCAAACCTAGCGGCAGCTCAATCAAGGTAGTTGGAGCCAAGGAAAATAACCTAAAGAATCTAGATGTCGAATTTCCGCTTGGCGTTATGACAGCCGTCACGGGAGTTAGTGGATCGGGTAAATCGTCTCTCGTTAACGATGTTCTCTACGAGACCTTGGCAATTAAGTTGAACGGGTCCAAGGGGGTTGCCGGCAAGCACACCAGAATCACTGGGCTTGATCAATTGGACAAAGTGGTCCACGTCGACCAAGCTCCAATCGGCAGGACTCCAAGATCTAATCCAGCAACTTACACCGGTGTTTTTGATCACATCCGAAAGTTGTTTGCCGAAACACCAGAGGCCAAAGTAAGGGGGTATCAGCAGGGGAGATTCTCCTTTAATGTCAAAGGCGGCCGATGTGAGAATTGCGCTGGTGATGGAACCATTCGCATAGAGATGAATTTTCTTCCCGACGTCTACGTCACCTGCGAGGAGTGTAAAGGGGCTCGCTACAACCGTGAGACTTTACAGGTTCACTTCAAGGGAAAGACCATCGGGGACGTTCTAAACATGCCCATCAGTGAGGCCGCGGAATTCTTTGCCCCAATTAACTCAATTGCTCGCTACCTCAATACCCTGGTCGACGTTGGACTGGGCTACGTGCGACTGGGGCAAAGTGCCACCACTCTTTCTGGTGGGGAAGCCCAGCGAGTTAAGCTTGCGACCGAATTGCAGCGTAGGGCTACTGGCAAGACCATCTACGTCTTAGATGAGCCCACCACTGGACTTCATTTTGAAGATGTAAGAAAGCTATTGCTAGTGCTGAATTCTCTAGTTGAGCGAGGTAACACCGTGATTGTCATAGAGCACAATCTGGATGTAATTAGATCGGCGGATTGGATAATTGATTTAGGACCCGAGGGTGGATCAGGTGGTGGCACCATCGTAGCTCAGGGTACTCCGGAAGCGGTCGCAAAAAACAAAGCAAGCCATACAGGAAAGTTTCTAGCTGACATTTTGGCAAATGAGTGATCTTCGATTCAGGCCAAACACTTCTGAGATTCCAACTAATCCAGGGGTGTATCGCTTCATTGATGACCGAGGACGCGTCCTTTATGTTGGCAAGGCCAAGAACCTAAGAGCCCGACTCTCGAGTTACTTCGGCACCTTTGATCGTCTACATGAGAGAACTCAGAGGATGCTGCAGGCAGCTTCTGATGTGAAATGGACCATTGTCAACACGGAATATGATGCACTCCAACTTGAATTTAGTTGGATTAAGCAATTCGAACCGCCCTTCAATATTCGCTTCCGGGACGACAAGAGTTATCCGTACATTGCAATTTCTATGTCCGAGGAAATACCAAGGGCTTTCATCACTAGAAATCGTGAGATACCGGGATTGAAATATTATGGGCCCTACACCCAGTCCTGGGCAGTCAGAGAAACCCTCGACACCCTGCTAAAAGTGTTTCCAGTCCGGAGCTGCTCAAAGGGAATATTTGATAGAGCACAGAGAGCCAATCGACCCTGTCTCTTAGCAGACATTGGCAAATGCAGCGCTCCGTGTGTTGGAAGGATAGATCTACCCGCACACAAAGCTTTGGCAAAGCAACTCGGAAGCTTTATTTCCTCTGGTGACGAGACTTACATTGCCCAACTTCGCAAGAAAATGCAGGAAATGAGTGAAGCTGAGAATTTCGAGGCCGCTGCAAACTTTCGTGACGACGTGGCGGCCCTTGAAAAAATTCTTGAAAAGTCTTCGATCGTCCTTTCCGATCAGACAGACGCCGACTTTATTGGTTTGGCTAGAGACGAGCTTTCAGCAGCAATTGCCATATTCAATGTTCGAGGCGGCAGAATCAGAGGTGCCAGAGGCATGGTCGTTGACTTGGAACTTGAGAGAGATGACGCAGAGCTTATTGAATATGTTCTTCACCAAATCTATAACCAACCAAAATCAGCTGAACCAATTGAAGTCCCAAAGTCAATTTATGTTCCTGTACTACCCAAAGAATCCAGGGAACTTTCGCTGTGGTTAAGCGAGATTCGAAAATCGAAGGCTGAGATTTTGGTTGCTCAACGTGGTGAAAAATCGGTCCTGGCAAAAACGGTCGAAACTAACGCCCTGCAGTCGCTTCAGTCCTACAAACTCAAGAGAACAGCTGACTTTGCTGCAAGAGCTGATGCGTTGGCTGGTCTACAAAAGGGCCTGGGTATGGCCACAGCACCCCTTCGAATTGAGTGTTTCGACATCTCGCATTTAGCGGGGACAGGAACAGTTGGATCTATGGTGGTGTTTGAGGATGGACTACCCCGGAAGAACCAGTATCGAAAATTTAACTTGGAGGGGACTGATGACGCAGATGCTATCTATCAAGTGCTTCGCAGGCGTCTAAAGTACCTTGAAGATGAAAGCAGCGATAAATTCAGCTATCGTCCCAGTCTTATCTTGATTGATGGTGGTATTCCGCAACGAAATGCAGCAGCAAAAGCGCTTGCAGACTCTGGAATAGACGACATAACGGTAGCGACACTAGCCAAGAGATTAGAAGAGGTATTCACTACTTCAAGTGATAGCCCTGTTATCTTCCCCAGGTCGTCGGAGGAACTCTTTCTTTTGCAGCGCATCAGAGACGAAGCACACAGATTTGCTATCACTGCACAGCGAGCTAAGCGAACGTCCTCGATAGCCTCAACGCTGCTGGACCTGCCCGGCCTAGGGGAAGCCAAAGTGCGGCTGCTGATTCGCAAATTTGGATCCCTGAAGCGGCTTCGGGCAGCCAGCGCTGAGGAAATAGCTGACCTACCTGGTTTTAGCCAAAGTCAGGCCAAGCGCCTGCTTGAGCAATTAGAGCAGTTGCCATAATCCGACACGCCCGAGATTAGAAGGCAGTAACCTTGTTCCCGTCAGGGGAGTGATGAGTCAGACCAGAAAGCCGGAATTACTCGTAGTAACCGGAATGTCAGGAGCAGGGCGCTCAACAGTTGGCAACGCTCTGGAGGATCAGGGTTGGTATGTCATAGACAATCTGCCGCCACAGATGCTCGGACCGATGAGTGACCTGTTTGCTCTTAGCAAGGCGAAGTTGCCAAAGATTGCTGTTATCACTGACGTCAGAGGTGGGGAATTTTTCTCAGAGCTTCAGAGCAGGATAAATGACCTAAAGAACAGAGAGATCGCCGTCCGTCTTCTCTTTCTAGAAGCAAGCGATTCAGCTCTAGTCAAGCGTTTTGAATCTGTCCGCCGACCTCACCCGCTGCAAGGTAATGGGACGATACTTGATGGGATAGGTCGTGAACGCGCGGAACTGGTCGGCCTGCGGGAGAGCGCGGATCTCATTTTTGATACATCTGATTCCAATGTTCATCAGCTCACCAACAGGGTGGCAGAGGCATTTTCAGACAACGCCAATTTTTTGAGGGTAAACGTAATCAGCTTTGGATTTAAGTATGGAATCCCTGTTGACGCTGACTTGGTGGCAGATGCCAGGTTCATACCCAATCCGCATTGGGATGAGCAGTTGCGGTCAATGACCGGAAATGACCCTTTAGTTAGTGATTTCGTCCTGAGGCAAGAGGGAGTTCAAGGATTTATTGACAGCTATGTGGCAGCTCTTGAGGTAGTACTCAAAGGTTACCGAGCAGAGAACAAGCGCTTTGCAACGATAGCTATTGGCTGCACCGGTGGGAAGCACAGATCCGTGGCAATCGCCAATGAAATCGGTAGGCGTTTGAGTGCAGTTGCAGATGCTACTATCACGGTTGCACATCGAGACTTGGGCAAGGAATAACGTGGCAATCACACAAGCGATTAAGGAAGAACTGGCTCGAGTTCAGCCCGTCAACGGACTCGTCCGCGCTGCAGAGCTGGCAACTATTCTTAGGTTCTGTGGGGGATTGCACTTAATTTCTGGACGGATTGCAATTGAGGTAGAGATCGAATCAGCCTCGGTCGCTAAGCGAATCGCCAAGGCAATCTCAGAACTTTACGGAATTAGTGCTGACGTTACTGTCGTTCAAGCGGGAGGACTTAGAAGAAGCAGTGGATACCAGATACGTGTGATGCGCGATGGTGAGCTGCTAGCTAGGCAAACTGGACTAATTGATAATCGAGGTCGGCCGGTGCGCGGACTACCTTCCACTCTCGTATCTTCAACCATGGACGAGGCAAGAGCTATCTGGCGGGGAGCATTTCTTGCACAAGGATCCCTAACTGATCCCGGAAGATCAACTTCGCTGGAAGTGGTTGCCCCCGGCAACGAATCGGCGATGGCACTAGTAGGAGTCGCACGAAGGTTAGGCGTAAACGCCAAGGCGCGAGAAGTTCGTAATGTTTTTAGAGTCGTTGTGCGTGACGGTGAGGGAATAGCTGACTTGCTGCGCGAGATGGGTTGCATCGAGCAACTGGATAAGTGGGAAGAGCTTAGAAATCGACGAGAGGTGCGCGGCGCGGCGAATCGCCTCGCAAATTTTGATGATGCAAACCTTAGACGCAGTGCTCAGGCAGCCGTTGCAGCAAGCGCCAGAGTTCAACGGGCATTAGAAATTCTTGGACCAGAGGCTCCGGCGCATCTGAAATATGCTGGAGAGCTGCGACTTAAGCACAAAGATGCTTCTTTAGATGAGCTTGGTCGGCTAGCAGAGCCACCAATGACTAAGGATGCAGTAGCGGGAAGAATCCGAAGATTGTTGGCAACGGCCGATCGCAGGGCGCAGGAGCTCGGCATTCCCGATACTGAATCTGCGATTGCTGACTTGCTAGAGGAATAAATAGAGCGGTTTTACTGCTCACCTAACCAGAGAGGGAAACATGACCTACAAGCTGCCAGATTTGACCTATGACTACTCAGCCTTAGAGCCGCACATTTCTGCACGCATTATGGAGCTTCATCACTCTAAGCACCACCAGGCTTATGTCACGGGTGCTAACGCGGCCTTGGACGCAATGGCTGAGGCAAGGGAGACAAACTCTTTCGCAACTCTGCCGAAGCTGCAAAAAGACCTCGCATTTAATCTGGGCGGCCATGTCAATCACTCAATCTTTTGGCAGAACCTTTCGCCCGCTGGAGGAGAGGCCACTGGCGAACTACTTTCCGCAATCAACGAATACTTTGGTTCTTTCGAGAAATTCAAGAATCACTTTTCAGCCGCTGCGGTTGGTATTCAAGGATCTGGCTGGGCTTACCTAGCATGGGATGCGCTTGGAAACCGACTAATAATTGGCCAACTTTATGACCAACAGGGCAACTTGGCGCTCGGTAGCATCCCGCTATTGATGCTTGACATGTGGGAGCACGCCTTCTATCTCGACTACCAGAATGTGAAGGCTGACTACGTAAAGGCTTTCTGGAACATTGTGAACTGGGATGACGTTGCTAGGAGATTTGGCTCAGTAAGCCTCAACAGCCGTTCGCTGCTGCTAGGCTAGCTCCAGTCCGCCCAATGGCGCGTGGAATAGATAATTCAAGGCATACCACTGGAGATAATCTTGACCCGTATTGGCATAAACGGCTTCGGCCGAATTGGTCGCAATTTCATGCGAGCTGCCCTGGCGCAAAACTCAAACCTCGAAATCGTTGCTGTAAATGATCTTTCCGATCCTGCTGGACTTGCACACCTCCTAAAGTACGACTCCATTACGGGAAGACTAAATGCTGCAGTCAGCGTCGAAGGTGACAGCATCATTGTTAATGGCAAGTCAATCAAAGTTCTAGCCGAGCGTGACCCTGCAAACCTTCCCTGGGGCAAACTAAAAGTCGACATCGTCATCGAGTCGACAGGTATTTTCACAGACGGTGAAAAGGCCAAGAAACACATTGAGGCTGGGGCCAAGAAAGTAATCATTTCTGCGCCGGCAACTAACGAAGATGCGACCTTCGTTATCGGGGTAAATGAACATCTTTACGACTCATCCAAGCATCACATCATTTCCAATGCTTCCTGCACAACAAATTGTCTTGCCCCACTAGCCAAGGTCTTCAACGACAAATTTGGCATTGTCAATGGCCTTATGACTACCGTCCACGCCTACACGGCAGACCAAAATCTTCAAGACGGCCCCCACAAAGATCTTCGTCGTGCACGCGCGGCAGCATTGAACATTGTTCCTTCTACCACAGGAGCCGCTAAGGCAATCGGCTTAGTTCTTCCAGAACTAAAAGGTAAATTGGATGGATTTGCACTTCGTGTTCCAGTTCCAACCGGCTCAATTACCGATTTGACACTTGTATCAGAAAAGAAAGTATCGGTTGACGAGATCAAGGCAGCTTATAAAGAAGCGGCTAGCGGGGCTCTCAAGGGGATCTTGCTTTATACCGAGGACGAGATCGTGTCCACTGACATAGTCACGGATGCCCATTCCTCAATCTTCGACGCAGGTCTGGTTCGCGTTATCGATAACACGGTAAAGCTTTCAGCCTGGTATGACAATGAGTGGGGGTACTCAAACAGATTGGTTGAGCTGACTGAATTGGTGGCATCGAAGCTCTGATGCTCAGGACCATCAAAGAAGCCGGCGAGCTGCGCGGCAAGCGAGTGCTTCTAAGATGCGATTTCAACGTCCCGCTTGATGGTGATCGTGTAGCAGACGATGGACGAATCAGGGCAGCAATCCCAACCATTGAGCACCTCGCCAAAGCAGGGGCCAGGGTAATCATCGTTTCGCATCTGGGGCGACCTGATGGCAAACCAGACCCTAAATTCTCACTTCTACCAGTAGCTAAACGACTTGCCGATCTTCTGGGTCAAAGAGTTAGCTTTGCATCCGACACCGTCGGGGCATCAGCTCAGCAAAACCTTCAACAATTGAAAGATGGAGACATCGCGCTTCTCGAGAATCTCAGATTCAATGAGGGCGAGGCATCGAAAGACGACTCTTCCAGAGGAGCATTCGCGGAACAGCTTGCAGCCTTTGCCGATCTGTTTATCAGTGATGGATTTGGAGTTGTACACAGGAAGCAAGCAAGTGTTTATGAGCTGGCGAAGCTGGTTCCGAGCTATGCGGGCTTTCTAGTCGAAAAGGAATTGGAGATTTTGCAGCGTCTAAGCGCTTCAGCGGATCGGCCCTACACGGTAATACTTGGCGGCTCGAAAGTTTCCGACAAGCTCGGTGTTATTGAGCATTTGTTGCCAAAAGTCGATCGACTGCTCATTGGTGGTGGGATGTTGTTCACTTTCCTTAGTGCCAAGGGGTTCAAGGTGGGGAAGAGCTTGCTTGAGACTGAGCAGGTGGAGAAAGTCAGAGGCTTCATCGAGCAAGCAAAGAATCTCGGAATTTCCCTTGAAATACCTTCTGATGTTGTTGTTGCAAGTAGGTTCGCCGCGGACGCTGAATTCGAAGTCGTCGACGCCGAGCGCATAGAAGACTCTAGGTTCGGAGTAGACGCCATCGGATTAGACATTGGACCAAGAACCAGCGCCAAATTCGCAGAACTCATTAGTTCCTCGAAGACTGTCTTTTGGAATGGTCCAATGGGCGTCTTTGAGTTTCCTAATTTCGCGAGCGGCACCAAGGCTGTTGCCCAGGCTCTCTCAGGAGTTTCTGGCACCTCCGTGGTTGGCGGGGGAGATTCTGCTTCTGCCGTTAGGGAGCTTGGATTTTCCGAAAACGCGTTCACACATATTTCAACTGGCGGGGGAGCGAGTCTAGAGTTTCTTGAGGGTAAATCGCTACCGGGCTTAGAGGTATTAAATGACTGACAGAATCCCTTTGATTGCTGGCAACTGGAAGATGAATTTAGATCACTTCCAGGCGATAGCTCTTATCCAGAAACTTGCCTGGACGCTTAATGAAAAGAACCACGACTATAAGGATGTTGAGGTTTGTGTAATTCCACCTTTTACATCTTTACGAAGTGCACAAACATTGATTGAGGCGGAAAAGTTTGGGCTGACAATTGGTGCTCAGGACATCTCTCAACATGCATCCGGTGCCTATACGGGCGATATATCTGGATTGATGCTTTCCAAACTGGCAGTGAAATATGTGCTGGTGGGACACTCGGAAAGACGGCAACACCACAGTGAGGATGATGCTTTAGTAGCTGCCAAGGTGGCAGCTTGCTTTGGGGCAAATCTGGTACCAATCATCTGCGTTGGTGAAACGCAAGACGAGCTGAGCGAATTTGGCCCCAGCGCAATTCCGGTGCGGCAAACTCTAGCCGCACTCAAAGGCCAAGAGAACCTGAAGGAATTTGTCATCGCTTATGAGCCAGTTTGGGCAATTGGAACCGGTGAAATAGCAACTCCGGAACAAGCCGACAGTGTTGCGGCAGAGATTAGAGCAGCACTTGCCGAGAAGTTCGGTGACTTGGCCGACCAGGTGAGGATCCTGTACGGCGGTTCAGTCAAGGCTGGGAATGTTGCCGGGTTCATGCAGGGAGCGAACATAGACGGGGTATTGGTCGGGGGAGCATCCCTAGATTCAGACGAGTTTGCGGGTATTGCTCGTTATAAGAAGCACATAGTTCTATAATTGGCAAGGTTTTTGGAGGATTAATGGCTGCATTGCAAACCGCATTACTAGTGCTTTTGGCGATTACTAGTGTGCTGCTGATTTTGATGATTCTGCTTCACAAGGGTCGTGGTGGTGGCGTTGCCGACATGTTTGGTGGCGGTGTGACCAGCTCAATGCAGTCTTCTGGAGTTGCAGAACGCAATCTAAATCGCATCACCATTGTGCTCGGCTTGGTCTGGGTCACGGTGATTATTGTTCTAGGCCTCTTTACGAGATTTGGCTGGGCCTAATGTCCTCCACTCCATCAATTCGTGGCGCTCGCGTAGGCGCAGGTCCTATGGGCGAGAAGGATCGCGGGCACCACGTCGACAGAGTTACCAAAAGTTTTTATTGTGCGAACGGGCACGAAACACACCCCTTTTTTGCAGCGACGGTTCTAGAGGAAGAAGTTCCTGCTGAGATTGACTGTCCTCACTGCGGTTTCCCAGCCGGTCGAGACAAGAACAACCCACCACTGGTAGCGAAAATAGAACCATACAAAACTCATCTTGCATACGTAAAGGAAAGACGCACTGACGCGGAAGCTGCTCAGATTCTCGATGAGGCCCTGCAGGCCATCCGTGCTCGCAGAGAAAAAGCTGCCGCGGCGGCTAAAGCTCGTCGCTAAGCTCCTGATCAATCCACCACAGCGTTTCTCGCTTACCAGCGACTTTGGCTGCTGGAAGGTTCTCTCCGTTTCTGATTCGTCGAACCGCCTCTGCCTTGTTAGCCCCGCCAACTACAAACCATATGCGGTCTGATCTATTTAGGGCTTCATAGCTCAAGCTCAGTCGCTCTCTTGGCGGCTTTGGGGAATTTGATTCAGCAACAACCCAGGATTTGAAATACGAGGAATTGGGAAAAAGGGATGCTATGTGGCCATCATCACCCACTCCGAGCAGCACTAAGTCGAATACAGGACTTGGACTTGTAATTTCCCCAAAGACGTCTGAAAGTTCGGCAGAAAAAGTATTCGCTGCTGCCTCAACTGAGCCAAGTTTCGCGGGATAGCGAATAAATTGCGCCTGGCTCACTCCCGGCCAGACAGCTTCAGCCTGTGCCTCGTTTCGATCTTTTGAATCCTTCTCGACGAAGCGCTCGTCGCAAAAAATGATTCTTAGTCGACTAGGTTGCCTTATTTGCTTCCCTAAGGCTTCAATTGTTTTTATGCCTAGCCCACCACCAGTGACAACAAGATTGAATGTTGGTTTGTCGCTGCTATTTACTAAGGTCAAAATCTCCGTGACGAGGCTTTGAATTAGGGCATGTTGATCAGCGAAAGATCTAAGCTGCATTCAGAAACCCTGCCTTTAACACCTCTGCGTACTCCAAGTCTTCACCCAAAAAACGCAAGTCTTCAATTAGACAGTCAAGATCGCTGCGTGGGGGGAGTAGTACCGAAGTTATCGGCAAATCTGGCTGTTCAATTCTGGCTACTTCGCCAGCGCGGATTATTCGAAGAGTCCCTGAATCAAACTGAATTTCCACGCCACCAACTCCTGAAACTTCCTCTTGGCCAATCTTCTCAACTATTTCTGCCTTTACACCTAACTTGAGCTGTAGCCAACCCTTCAGCAGATGTGTACTGGGGGAGCTTCCATTACCAAAGACTGAAATCGCTAGCACTCTTCGACTCAGATGCTGTTCCATCAAAGCGGCGAGCTGTGAACGCCAGAGGGTTATTCGGGTCCAAGCCATGTCACCATCGCCAGGTTGGTAATTTTTAGCTAAGCGCCCCAAAAACGACACAGGGTTTGGTTGAGACGCGGAATTCGTGATTCGACGTCCGGTCAACCTACCTATTTCTGTAGCAGCTGGATTATCCGAGCAATCAGTCGGCCACCAGGCCACAATAGGGGCATCCGGCAGCAATAGGCCAGAAACTAAAGACTCGATGTTACTTAGGGTCTTTCCTGCAGCGTGAAGAACTATTACCTCACTGGCCCCAGCATCTCCACCAACGCGAATCTCTGCATCTAGATTTGATTTAGCGGTTTCATCCTTGGCTAGAACTATGATTCGGGAAGGGTGCAGTCGAGACGCTGAGTTAGCTGTCTTGATTGATTCCTCGAGGTGGTTCGAATCCGTTTCCACCAACAGACTAAGGACCCGTCCGAGGGCAACTACTCCGCCGGTTTCCCTCAACTCCTGAAGTTTTTTAGCAATTAGGGAAGTGCTGGTGTTGCGCATCTCAACAATCATGGTCTTCGCCAAGCCCTTCCATCCACTGCCATCATTTGATTAGCACCCTCTGGACCCCACGTACCGGGTGCGTACTGCTCAACAAGGGATTGTCGAGACCAAAACTCAACGATTGGATCAAGTATTTGCCACGACAGCTCAACTTCCTTCTGACGCGGGAATAAGGGTGGTTCTCCTAACAACACATCAAGAATCAGACGCTCGTAGGCTTCCGGACTATCTTCAGTGAACGCGTGACCGTAGGCAAAGTCCATGGTGACATCTCTGACCTGCATTACTGGTCCAGGAACTTTAGAGCCAAACCTTATTGTTACTCCCTCGTTGGGCTGAACCCTGATCACAAGGGCATTCTCACCTAGCTGTGAGACATCTTCCTCGCCAAACAATTGGTGAGCTGGACGCTTGAAGACGACTGCAATCTCGGTCACCCTTCGACCCAACCGCTTTCCAGTGCGAATGTAGAAAGGCGTCCCTCGCCAGCGTTTAGTGTCAATGTCGAGTCTCATCGCAGCAAAAGTTTCGGTTTTGCTATTTGACGAAATTCCTTCTTCCTGTAAATAGCCAACTACTTGTTCGCCGCCCTGCCAACCGGCTGAATACTGGCCATTGGCCGTATGCAAAGTTAAATTGCGCGGGATTCTAACTTTGGCTAACACCTGTTCCTTTGCCTCACGAAGGTGAGCAGCCTCAAAGCTGGATGGTCGATCCATGGCCGTAAGAGCCAGCAATTGGAAGAGATGGTTTTGAATCACATCACGGGCAGCTCCAATTCCATCGTAATAGGCTGCCCTACCGCCGATTCCAATGTCCTCAGCCATCGTGATTTGAACATGGTCTACGAATTCGCTGTTCCAAATCGGCTCAAAAAGCTGATTTGCAAATCGGAGTGCAAGTATGTTCTGAACGGTCTCTTTACCCAAATAATGATCAATTCGGAATACCGAGTCTGGTGGGAACACTCTTTCTACAACTTGATTTAGCTCTCGCGCAGATTTCAAATCTGATCCGAACGGCTTCTCGATGACCACCCTTCTAAACTGTCCAGAATCTTTTTTAGTCAATCCCGAATGTTCGAGCTGTTGAATGACCTCTGGAAAATCTCTCGGAGGTATCGACAGATAAAAGGTGTGATTGCCTGCGGTTCCGCGCTCCGAGTCGAGTTTGTCGATGGCGATCTTTAGTCGGCCAAAAGCCTCCGAGTCATTATGACTACCTGAGACAAACCTAATTCCCCTCGATAGTTGCTCCCAGACTGGCTGAGACCAATCAGTGCGGGCGAACTCACGAATGGCCTTCTCAACTATTTCCTTGAATTCCCCGTCTGTCCAATCGCGACGAGCGAAGCCAACTAGAGAGAAGGATGGAGGCAGTAGGCCACGGTTTGCGAGGTCGTAGATCGCTGGCATTAGCTTCTTGCGCGCTAAGTCTCCAGTAACACCAAACAAGATCAGACCAGAGGGGCCAGCAATTTTCTTGAGGCGGCGGTCTCCAGATTGCTTTAGTGGATTTTTCAACTACGAATAACTCCCTGCAAGAACGATAACGCTTCAAGCGGGCTGGTTAGCCTAAGGCTAAGAACAGGAAGGCCATGGGATGCGAGTACTTCCGCATCGCCATTTGCCTGGGCTTCAATTAACTGGCCGAAACTGAATTCCCGCCCTGGCACGGCAAGATCGTCTTGAATATTTTGAATTAGTTGCAGGAAAACCCCTTGTTTTGGGCCACCCTTGTGATACTGGCCAGTTGAATGAAGGAACCTCGGTCCCCAGCCAAAGGTCGTCGGGCGATTGGCTCTAGCCGCAAATTGCTCTCTTAGCTTCACAAACTGCGGGTATACGTTGGCTGGAAGGTAGGCGTGGATGGCTAGATAGCCATTTGGTGCAAGTCTTCCAATCAATGCCTCAACAGCTGCATCTACCGTTGTTCCAGCGACTTCAAAACCCCTGGCGGTAACCCCAATTGATCTATCAATGAAGTCCGCTGCCTCCGTGACACTGGGCGTGTCGAGCAGCTCCCTGGCAGCTTGCTTTGCACTCTCAACATTTGGCTGGTCGAATGGGTTGATCCCTAGCTTCCAACCAGCTATCGCAGTCGCGAACTCCCAGACCATGAATAGCTCGCCCAGTGTTCCCTCAAAGCTAACATCGCCGGCATCATTACCTAGTCGAACACTAATTACGTCAAGAAGCCGCATAGAAATTTCAGGTGCTGAGCTTGCTACTGCAACTGGTAGCACTCCGGTACCGTTTTTGCCTGTGCTTTCAGCCACCAATTGCTCCACCCAATCACCAAAATTGGGAAGTGAGTCAGCCTCAACGAGAAACTTATCTACACCAACCTGACATGTGAGTGCTGCTGCCAACACATATGCAGGATTATTGACACTTTCTGATACGAGACTTGGAAGCGAGTCGACTGCATGTTGGAGTAGCTCAGCTATGTCACAACCGACCAGACCTGACGGTACCAAACCAAAAGCAGTCAATGCGCTGTAACGCCCGCCAACCATCGGATCTGCATTAAAAACTCGATACCCGGATTTGCGCGAATCTATGTCTAGGGGAGAGCCTGGATCTGTCACAATGACAATTCGCTGAAGTGGGTCAATGCCGGCGTCCAAAAAGGCCTGCTCAAAAATTCGCTTTTGTGAATCTGTTTCGACGGTCGAACCAGATTTAGAGGAAACAATTACCGCTGTTCGATTGAGATTGGCAAGGGCAAGTCGAACTTGATCTGGCGATGTTGAATCGAGGATGAAAAGTTCTCTCTTGTAAAACTTGGTGATTACCTCTGGAGCGAGTGATGATCCGCCCATTCCGCATAGCACGAAACGAGAAACCCCCAACTGTTCAAATTCATCTCTCAGACTACGGATGCTGGGAAGCAAGTTGCGTGAGTCTTTGGGACTGGTAACCCAGCCGAGCCTTGCGCTCGCCTCTTGCGCAGCATCCTGGCCCCAAATGGAACTGTCTTTAGCTGCGATGCGAGAGGCAAGTTTATGGTCGATAAAGCTCTGAATAACAGTTTTCGCATGAGCAGCTAGCTCTGATCGCAGCTGGACCCTCATGCTAAGCGCTCTTTAAGCCTTCGTGGACAGAAGCGATAAGTTCATGCCAGGAGACAATAAACTTCTCTACTCCTTCCTTTTCAAGAAGATCTGTTACTTCATCCAAACTAATACCGATAGAGCTGAGCTCGGCTAATACTGCTTTCGCACTTTCTAGGCTTGGCTCAATCGAGTTGCCCCGAACAACTCCGTGATCGGCAAAAGCCATAAGAGTCTTCTCCGGCATAGTGTTGACCAAATTGGGTGCAATAAGTTCCGAAATGTAAAGTGTGTCGGGAAGCGCAGGATCCTTAACGCCGGTTGAAGCCATCAGCGGGCGCTGGAGTCTAGCTCCACTGGTAGCTAAAGCCTTCCAGCGATCAGACGAGAATTCTTCCAGGAAGAGCTCGTATGCCAATTGAGCATTCGCAACAGCTGCTTTGGACTTAAGGTCTTCTCGGCCTAAGGAGGATAAACGCTTGTCAATTTCAGTATCCACCCTGGAAACAAAGAATGAAGCCACCGAGTGAATGGAACCTAAGGCAACACCATTCTCCTTTGCTCGCTCCAGACCCTTGAAATAAGCGTCAATCACTGAGCGGTAGCGCTCAATCGAGAAAATAAGAGTTACATTTACCGAGATGCCCCGCGAAATCACTTCAGTGATTGCACTTAGCCCTGGAATCGTGGCGGGAATTTTGATCATGACGTTTTCTCTGGCAACTTTTTTGTGAAGAGCTATCGCCTCAACAATTGTCTGCTCCGTATCAAAGGCTAGATCGGGGGATACCTCAATTGAAACTCGGCCATCGATACCGCCAGAATCTCTGTAGAGGGGCAGAAAAAGATCACAGGCAGCGGCTACATCTTCAGTAGTGATGTTGAAGATGGCTTCCTCGGTGGAACTGCCCAGCTCTCTTTCACGCCTGAGAGCAGGTTGATAAGCAGGAGTCTTCAAAGCACCTGCAAAGATAGTGGGATTTGTGGTCACCCCTCTGACTGAAAATTCTCGAATTAGCTCAGCTAGGTTGCCACTTTCAATTCTTGAACGAGATAAGTCATCCAGCCAAGCTGACACCCCCGCAGCGGTGAGTGACTCAAGGTTCTTGTTCAACTGTTACCTCCCGGAAAGTTTTTTCGCTGCAGAAACCACCGCAGCTGCAGTAATACCAAATTCTCGATAAAGGGTTTTATAGTCGGCTGAAGCCCCGTAATGATTAATGCCTATTGAGGTTCCTTCATCTCCGACCATCGATCTCCATCCACTGGTAAGTCCAGCTTCTATGGAGATTCTCTTGGTTACCCTGGGGTCAAGTACCGCATTTCTATAATCTTCTGGTTGTTCCTCAAACCATTCGACACAAGGCATCGAAACAACTCTTGTGGCGATTCCGAAAGCGTCCAATTCGATCTTGGCCTCGACAGCAAACTGTAGTTCGCTACCAGTTGCGATAATTATCACCTCAGGTGTGCCATCTCTAGCGTCCGCGTAAACGTACCCTCCGCGCGATAGCAATTCAGCCGAACCAAATGAATCGCCGCGTGCAAGCACGGGCAGATTTTGTCGAGAGAGCACCAAAGCAGAAGGCCCTTTCCTTCGCTTGAGGGCCTCCAGCCAGGCATAAGCGGTTTCATTGGCATCAGCTGGCCTGATCACCGAAAGATTTGGGATGGCGCGCAATGCGGTGAGGTGCTCGATTGGCTGATGGGTAGGTCCATCTTCTCCCAACGCGACCGAGTCGTGAGTCCAAACGTAAATTGGTGCAATCCCCATCAAGGCGGCCAATCTCACCGAGGGCCTCATGTAGTCAGAAAATACCAAGAATGTTCCACCGAAAGGTCGAGTGTGACCCGACAGGCAGATCCCATTCAGAATCGCTCCCATTGCATGTTCACGAATACCAAAGTGCAGAATTCGACCGCCCTTAGTAGGTTTCCAGTGTTTTGTTTGCCACTTAGCTGGAACAAATGATCCGGCACCCTCAATCGTGGTGTTGTTTGATTCGGCTAGATCTGCAGAGCCGCCCCATAATTCTGGCAACTTTGCTGCAAGCGAGTTAAGTACTCTGCCCGACGCAGCCCTTGTGGCGATTTCTTCTCCTGCGGCAAAAGTTGGAAGAGAGTTCTCGATATCGGTTGGAAGCTCGCCTACTTGAAGACGCGATAGCAACGCAGCCTTATCGGCATTCTTTTCGCTCCACTGGTCAAAGAGCTTCTGCCACGCAGCGCGCTCGACTTTCCCTTTTTCAATGAGCTGCCGAGTGTGAGCTAGTATTTCTGTACTAACCTCAAAATGCTTTTCTGGATCAAAACCGAGTACCTTCTTGAGTCCGGCAACTTCCTCTGGGCCAAGCTTCGAACCATGAATCTTTCCCGTGTTCTGTTTCTCTGGTGAGGGCCAGCCAATAATTGTCTTTAGCGTTATGAAAGTTGGTTGATCTTTGTTTTGCTTACCTTTTTGAATGGCATCGTAAAGAGCTGCAACATCTTCCTTGTAGTCGCCCTTAGTCCAATCAACCTCTAGCGTTTGCCAACCATAGGAGCGATAGCGGGCGGCAACATCCTCGCTGAAGCTGATGTTGGTGTCATCTTCAATTGAAATTTGGTTCGAGTCATAGATAACAATTAAGTTTCCAAGCCCTAGGTGACCAGCTAGTGAGCCAGCCTCGGCGCTTACGCCTTCCATGACGTCGCCGTCACTGGCAATAACGTAGACATAGTGATCGAAGGGTGATTCTCCGGTCGCTTCTGGATCAAAAAGGTCTCTCTCAAAGCGAGTGGACATCGCAAATCCAGTTGCCGACGCCAGTCCGGAACCAAGGGGACCAGTTGTGATTTCTACTCCCTTGGTGTGGCCGAACTCCGGATGACCTGGAGTGAGCGAACCAAGGGTTCTAAGTGCTTGCAGGTCTTTTAATTCGAGACCGAAGCCACCTAGAAATAGCTGTGTATAAAGAGTTAGTGAGGAGTGCCCAGCGGAGAGAATGAATCGATCTCGTCCCAGCCAACGATCGTCCTCAGGGTCGTGGCGCATGACTTTCTGAAATAGCAGATAGGCAGCAGGAGCGAGGCTGATGGCGGTTCCTGGGTGCCCATTGCCGACCTTCTCAACGGCGTCCGCCGCTAAAACCTTTGCAGTCTTTACAGCAAGATCATCTAATTCGTTCCAGTCAAGCAATGGAAGGGTCCTATCTCGTAGGGCTCGGGGTTTACGCAGCAACACTGCTCTGGCGTTGCTGGCAGTCTATACCCGAGGGCCAAGTAGGGCCTTTGACGGCTTTAGACTGGAACAAATGTCAACGAGTCCCCAACTAAGCGCGCGCCTTTTGTCTAAGGCCAGGGCTTACTTCGCCCTAACAAAACCAAGGGTCATTGAGCTGCTGTTGATCTCAACTGTCCCAACGATGATTCTGGCTCAGCAGGGCATACCAAGTCTTTGGTTGATTCTTGGAGTTTTGTTTGGGGGAGCACTTTCAGCTGGCAGTGCCAATGCCTTCAACTGTTACATCGACGTTGACATCGACCGGGTAATGGGTAGAACCAAGAATCGTCCGTTGGTTACAGGTGAACTCTCAGGTAGGGAAGCTCTCACATTCGCCTGGGCAATCGGAATTATCTCCGTTGTATTTTTTGCAGTGTTTATTAACCTGCTTTCCGCGGCGCTATCCCTAGCTGCAATTCTTTTCTATGTTTTTGTTTACACATTAGGCCTTAAGCGAAGAACGCCACAGAACATTGTTTGGGGCGGAGCGGCGGGAGCGATGCCAGCGCTAATTGGCTGGGCCGCTGTCACAAATGAATTGTCCCTGAGTGCACTCGTGCTCTTTCTAATAATTTTTCTTTGGACACCACCGCATTACTGGCCACTATCAATTAGATATCAAGAAGATTATCGAAATGCCAAAGTTCCAATGCTTCCAGTAGTTTCAAAGAGCGAAGTCGTGACGAGTCAAATCATTTTGTACGCCTGGGCCTACTTTGCCTCGACCATACTCCTCATTCCGGTTGCCAACATGGGCGCGATGTATTCAGCTGTCGCATTCGTTTCCGGTATCTGGTTCTTACTAGAGTCCTATAAACTTGCCAAAGCAACAAAGACGAACCAAGAGCCAAATCCAATGAGATTGTTTCATGGTTCGATCTCACATTTGACTCTTATTTTTCTTGCAATCGCAATAGATCCGCTGATCAGGCTTTAGTCTTTATCTCTTCGAGTCTTTGAAGGGACTCCGCTCTTTCCTGGTCGTGATCGACGATGCGCTCCGGATAGCCATTGACATAGCCATCGATTAGGTTCCATGGCTCATGCACCAAATCTCCTTGAACATGCTGGAGCTCGGGGACCCATTTCCGAACATAATTTCCGGTGGGGTCAAATTTCTTGCCCTGGAGAATTGGGTTGAATATTCGGTAATAGGGCGACGCATCAGTACCGCAACCAGCGGTCCACTGCCAGCCGTGAGAATTTGATGCAGGATCAAAATCAGTTAGGTGTCTTTCAAAAAACTCTGCACCGTGCTGCCATTCAACGTGCAAATCCTTCACAAGGAAGCTCGCAACAATCATCCGTGAGCGATTATGCATCCAGCCGGATTGCACAAGCTGACGCATAGCCGCATCGACTATTGGGTAGCCAGTCCTTCCTTCTTGCCATGCTTTAAACTTGAGCGAGTCGGGCTGGTCGTAACGCATGTTCTCAAACCGAGGCTCGTAGTATTCAGTCAATGTGTGTGGGTTGTGAAACAAGACATCGGCATAAAACTCGCGCCAAGCTATTTCTTTGCGAAAAACTTCCTCGCCAGGACTAGTACCAAGTTCTGCCAGCAGGGTTCGGGGATGAATTTCACCGTGGGCCAGAGCATGGGATAAGTGAGATGTCCCTGATAAATCCGTTCGATTCCTATCATCGTGATAGTTCATGAGCGCTCGTTCTTTGAACCTCTCCCATGTCCGAATCGCAAAATCCTCCGAAGCTCTAACCGGAAAGGGTGTTTCCCCCTGGACTTTAGGCAACTCGGCTGGAGAAACCCGCTTCCAATTTACTTTTTGAACGTCGAGCTGAAACGGTTGGCCCCAGTCAATAACAGACCAACGCTTGTAGAAAGGTGTGTATACCCGAAGGGGAGAGCCGTCGTCTTTTCGCACAGTGCCAGGCACAACTGCGTAATAGCTTCCGACCAAATTTAGGGAAACACCTATTGCGTGCAACCTCTCGGCAAGATCTGCCTGCTCAAGCATTCCCTGGGTGTCAAAAGCTCTCGTTGCTACAACGCGTTCAATTGCATTCTTCTTTGCAAATTCCTCAATTTGACTTGCAGGATCTCCAAATAGGTTGTTTATGCCCGTTGGGATGCTCGCGGACAGGCTCCTAACTGATTCCACCAAGGAAGCCTGTCGCAGTGGAGTGAGATCTTTTAGATTCTCGGGAAAAACGTATAGGGGATGAACCTCAGATGACCCTAGGGCAGCGAAATTTAGGGCCTCGTTATCCTGCAGTCTTCGATCCCGCCTAAACCAGAAAATGGTTTTCATGATGTTTGCCGAAGAATGAGAAATTGGAATGTCGTAAGCGCCGCGAGCGCGGCTGCACCAAACATATGAAGAGCCACGAGCCACTCGGGTACCCCAAGACGAGCTTGTGCAACACCAATCACAGCCTGGGCGATTGTTACTATCAAGAATATTGTTAGAACCCGCGAAGGTAGTTGCGACCAGAAGGTGCCCGACTGCCGAAACTGCGCGACCCAGGCAAGCGCAACAAGACCCAGCATGATGTATCCGGGGTATGAATGGAAGTGCTGCCACAGCTCGAGGTCTAAACCATTTCTCGGTGTATCAGAATCACCTGCATGCGGTCCTGCGCCCGTAACTAAAACACCCATGACGATGGTCACTATGGAAGCCAAGGTAGTTGGGAAACGCAATTTACTCGCGATATTTGAAGCTGGGCCACTCGGCTTAGCCAGTGCTCGAAAAACCAGCACTGCAGCGAGGGAAATCAAAACGGCCGAAATTAAGAAATGCAATCCGACGATCCAGGAGTTTAATTCTGTCAAAACAGTGATACCGCCAACAACGGCCTGAAGGACAATTCCAAAGCCAAGTCCAAAGGCTGGAACGACCAGACTTCTCTTATCAGACCGGCGGGCAACCACTATGAATGTGATGGCTAGGACCAACATTCCCACACTGGCAGTTACTAAAACAGAAATCGAGGCTAGATCTATCGAACCAACCGCCAAGGCAAGGCCAAGAACAAATAGCACAACAAAGCTAAAGAATCCGAACGTTAGCCTGGAGAGCAGAGCCCTATCGTCTCGCATTCGAAGCACCGTCAAAAAAGTCAAAGCCGCAACGATTAAGAGTACGAAGGTGAGAACACGATTTCCGAATTCAATCAGCCCATGAATTCCCATTTCAGGAGTGGAAACAAGAGAATCATCGGTGCACTTTGGCCAGGTTGGGCAACCCAAACCGGATCCCGTTAATCGAACCAGTCCACCTGTCACAACAATCAAAATTTGCGTAGCCAGGGAAAGCCAGACATAAAGGCGCAGGCGCTTGGGAGCTACCAGAGCAGAAAATGCTCGTGAAATCGGGTTGGCAACCAAGGTCAACTTAGGTAATCCTTACTAGTTTTCTTGCTGATCTAGAAATAGCCTAGAGGCCTCTCCCTCAAGTCTCTCATGGCTTAGCTTCAGGAATACCGAGAACCCTAGGGGGTTGTACTTACGGAAGTAGGAGGTACTAAGTGTCTGAAAAAATCATTGATCGCCCTGAGCTTGATGCCCTGGGAAACTATGAATTTGGCTGGTCCGACAAGGACACCGCTGGTGCCTCGGCTCGACGAGGCATTAGCGAAGAAGTTGTTCGCGACATTTCAGGGCTCAAGAGTGAGCCTGAATGGATGCTGGAGCGTCGACTGAAGGGCTATGAGTTCTTCCTCAGAAAGCCGATGCCCACCTGGGGATCAGACCTGTCTGGAATTCATTTTGACAACATCAAGTATTTTGTGCGCTCTACTGAGCGACAGGCGCAAACCTGGGAAGACCTACCGGAAGACATCAGAAACACTTATGAACGACTTGGCATTCCAGAGGCAGAGCGCCAAAGACTAGTCGCAGGTGTAGCAGCACAGTACGAATCCGAGGTTGTTTACCATCAGATTCGAGAGGATTTAGAAGCTCAGGGAGTGATCTTCTTAGACACTGACACAGCTCTAAAAGAACACCCGGAGTACTTCAAGGAATATTTCGGAACCGTTATCCCTGCCGGAGACAACAAGTTTGCTGCCCTAAACACAGCTGTTTGGTCTGGTGGATCATTTGTCTACGTGCCTAAGGGTGTGCACGTTGAAATCCCCTTACAGGCATATTTCCGAATCAACACCGAGAACATGGGACAGTTTGAGAGAACCCTAATCATTGCCGACGAAGGTTCCTACGTTCACTACATCGAAGGCTGTACAGCGCCGGTCTACCAATCAGATTCGCTACACAGTGCTGTAGTGGAAATAATTGTTAAGAAAAATGCTCGGGTTCGCTACACCACAATTCAAAATTGGTCTAACAACGTCTACAACTTGGTGACAAAGCGTGCGATTGCCCACGAGGGTGCGACCATGGAATGGATAGATGGAAACATTGGCTCCAAGGTGACTATGAAGTACCCAAGCGTTATCCTCGCCGGAGAACACGCCAGGGGAGAGACCCTCTCGGTGGCATTCGCCGGAGAAGGTCAACACCAAGACGCTGGCGCAAAGATGATTCACCTTGCTCCCTACACCACGAGCTCAATTGTTTCTAAGTCAATTGCGAGAGCCGGGGGAAGAACCTCATATCGAGGTGAAATCAGGGTTAATCCTGGTGCTCACCATTCGGCTAATACAGTCCGCTGCGATGCTCTTTTGGTAGACACAATTTCTCGATCCGATACCTACCCTGCTAACGACATTAGAGAAGATGATGTTTCGATGGGACACGAGGCCACTGTTTCCCAAATCAGTGCCGAGCAGCTTTTCTACTTGCAGTCACGGGGTATCGAAGAAGATGAAGCCATGGCGATGATTGTGCGCGGATTTATCGAACCCATCGCTAAGGAATTGCCAATGGAATATGCCCTTGAGCTGAACAAGTTGATTGAGATGCAGATGGAAGGGGCAGTCGGATAGTGAGTCAACAAGAAGTAGCAGCGCACTCACACGGTGTTCCAATTCAAACCAGAAGCGAAAGACCTAAGTCGACAACTGTCTCAGATTTTCCTGAAATTTCAAAGACCCAAGAGATTTGGCGCTACATTCCTCAGGATAAATTACGCGGACTCGACAGCGAGGTAATGAGTGAAATCCGCCAGGATGACGTTGAGCTGACTCTCAGTGATCGCCTAATGAGCAACTGGATAGATTCCTCCGACCCTCTAGTTGGTTCTGCAGGCTTGCCCGAAGACAGGATTTCGGCTGCCGCCTGGACCAATGCCTCAAAGTCTCTCCTGATCGAAGTGCCAGCAAACACTGAGATTGCCGAACCACAGTTTGTGAAGATATCGCCATCTTCAAAAGAGGCAACTGCTGCACACATTCTTGTTCACGTGAAGAATCACTCAAAGCTCACGATGGTGCTCGATCATGTTGGTACTGGAGTCTTGGCAGAAAACGTTGAGATCGTGTTAGAGGACGGCTCGGAGCTGAACTTTGTCAGCCTGCAGGAATGGGAGAGCGGCTCAACTCACATTTCAACCCAATTTGCAAGACTTGGCCGCTCTAGCAAGCTAAAACACATAGTTGTAAACATTGGCGGAGACCTTGTTCGAGTGGTGCCGGCCGTGAAACTTGATTCTCCCGGTGCCGAAGTGAACATGTATGGCGTCTACCTTGCCGATAGCGGTAACTATTTCGAGCACAGACCATATGTGGACCACATTGCGGAGAACTGTGTCTCTAACGTTGCCTACAAAGGTGCTTTGCAGGGAGCAGGTGCCCACACGGTTTGGGTTGGGGATGTATTGATTCGCGAGAGCGCAGTTGGAACAGATACCTACGAGTTGAATCGCAACCTGCTGCTAGTTGATGGCGCGAGAGCCGATTCGGTTCCAAACCTCGAAATCGAAACCGGAAAAATTTCGGGAGCAGGGCACGCCAGTGCTTCAGGTCGCTTTGACGACCTGCAGCTTTTCTACTTGATGGCAAGAGGAATTGATGAGGTCTCAGCGAAGAAACTGGTGGTCCGTGGCTTTCTGAACGAAATCATTCAGAAAATTGAAATTGATGAAGTTGAGCAGCGACTCATTTCAGGTATTGAGGCTGAGCTAGAGAAAGTTGGCAGCTAATGGCAGTAAGAATCTGTGCACTTGCTGACCTGAAGCCAGGCAAGGCAATCCGGGTGAAGATTGGTGAACATGCACTAGCAATCATCCGAACACCGAACGGAGACGTGAAAGCGCTAGATGACAAGTGTTCTCACGGAGAGATTTCACTTTCAGAGGGTTTTGTAGATAACGAAACTATCGAGTGCTGGGCCCACGGTGCAAAGTTCGATCTAAACACGGGTAAGCCCCTGTCTCTTCCTGCCTATGAACCTGTTGGTACTTATGAGGTTTTGATTGAGAACGATGAAATTTTTGTTGAGTACGAAGGATAGTAAGGAAGAGAATGTCGACACTAGAGATTAAGAATCTGCACGTATCGGTCATCACCGACCAAGGCAACAAGCAGATCTTGAATGGGATTGATCTGACCATAAAATCTGGCGAAATACACGCCATCATGGGACCGAATGGTTCAGGAAAGTCGACTCTTGCCTACTCCGTCGCGGGTCATCCAAAGTATGAAGTGACCGATGGAGAAATCTTGCTGGACGGCGAGAACGTTCTAGAAATGAGCGTTGATGAGCGTGCGAGAGCAGGGCTATTTCTTGCCATGCAATATCCGGTTGAAGTACCGGGGGTATCCGTATCAAATTTCCTAAGAACCGCAAAGACCGCCATCAGCGGTGAGGCGCCAAAGCTCAGAGAGTGGGTTGGTGAACTCAAGACAGCAATGGGCAACCTAAGGATGGACCCAGACTTCACTGAACGAAACGTCAATGAGGGTTTCTCCGGCGGCGAGAAGAAGCGTCATGAGATTTTGCAACTGGAGCTACTGAAGCCAAAGATTGCTATCTTGGATGAAACCGACTCTGGTCTTGATGTTGACGCTCTAAGAATCGTTTCTGAGGGTGTGAACCGTGCACACGCCAGTAACAACCTAGGCATACTTCTAATTACTCACTACACCCGTATTTTGAACTACATCAAGCCCGATTTCGTTCACGTTTTCGTTAATGGCAAAGTGGCTGAACAAGGTGGCGCGGAACTTGCAGCAAGGCTTGAGAACGAAGGTTACGACCGCTTCCTAAAGGCCTCTGCATGAATGCTAAAGAGCTCCCCGCGGCTAAGTATGACGAAGTGATCGAGGCGATGAAGAACATCATCGATCCGGAGATAGGTGTCAACATCGTCGATCTAGGCCTGATTTATGGTCTTCAGGAGTCCGAGGACGGCGCCTTGCTGATAAACATGACTCTCACCTCAGCGGGCTGTCCGCTAACGGATGTCATCGAAGAGCAGACAGCGGAAGCGCTGGACGGCGTAGTGGAAGCGTTTCGGATCAACTGGGTTTGGATGCCGCCATGGGGTCCAGAGAAAATTACCGAGGATGGGCGCGAAATGATGCGCGCTATCGGTTTTTCTATTTAGTGAATTTCCAGGCCGTTGGCAATACAGCTGCCGCGAGCAACGCCTTAGCGGCATCACCGACTAAGAATGGAATAACTCCAGCTAGCAGGGCCTGCTGGACATCCATGCCTAGTCCCAGGATCAACCAACCGGCGCCAAATAGATAAATGATTGCGCTTCCAGCAAGAAAACTTAGGAGTACGGCAACAGGCTGTCGGACAAAACCACGATTCGCCAAAAGACCGACTATGACAGCCGCAACGGCAAAGCCGACCAGGTAACCAGCAGTTGGAAGGACTTGGCTCAAGGCTTTTGCCCCGGCAAAAACGGGCAGTCCAGCTGCTCCCATTGCAACATAAAGACCCATCGAGGAAAGCGCGCGCCATGGTCCCATTGCAGCCGCAATCAGCAAAACAGCGAAAGTTTGCAAGGTCATTGGTACTGGATACATTGGGATTTGAATTTGGGCTAACAGCGCTGTCAAGCCCGCTCCTGCAGAAATTAAGACTAAGTCAGTTACTCGACTGCGAGGAACAACTCGATCAATCAAACTAACCTGCAGAACGCTCATTGCTTTCCCTTCGTTATGCCAAAAGCCTACTGGTTGGCGTCCTCAAATTCAGCATCTCTATCCGCTTGACCTTTTCTACGAGACTTCTTGGGTAGCTCGCCGCGAGCCTCGGCTGCCAGTTTCTTATCGTTTCGGTAGGCCCAAATAAAAGCTCCAAATGCCATCAAACCGAAAATAATCCACTGGATGGCATAAGAGAGGTGATTTCCTTCGTTGAGACTTGGTTTGGGCATCGGTAACGGAATTTTCGCATTGGCTGGTGCTTCAGAGACTAATCTGCCGTAGTAATCGGTAATTACCCTGTCTGTGCCAAGCCGAAGCGCAATCTCAGTCAGATCTATGGATGCCAAAGTATCAGTTTGTTCCCGACCTAAGTCTTGCTCACCTGCCCGCACTCTAACAATTAATTGATAACTACCCGCAGCAGGTTTGGGATTAGATTGTGGCTGTGTCAGGCGAGAGGCGGCAGCAAGCCACCCTCTTTCAACGACAAGAATCGAACCGTTGCTAAGTTGAAATGGAACAAGTTGCAAAAATCCAGCCTGGCCAGCTAGGGGACGATTGCGTACCAAAAAGACCTCTGGCAGATATTCGCCAGTCAAAGTGACTGGTCGCCATTCGAGTGAATTTGATTCCTCAGTCGCGTCCCAGTTGAGTTCCTCTATGGCTATCGGCTTTTGATCGTAGTTCTCCATAACCTGCTGAATTTGACTTACTCGCTCTTGCCGCCGCTCAAACTGCCAATTGCTCAATAGGGAGGTGGCAATGGCAAATAGCACAACCAGAGCCAGCCAGGGACCCCATCTTCTAATTGTGCTGTTTTTCAATTTCTCTGGTCCTTAGAAAAAAATTACGGGCCGCTAGATAGTCAATCAGATACTCAGAGTGCTGATCACATGCGCCCCAGGTCTTGATTCGATCAGCAGAGTGGATCTTCGGATTGCGCCAATCAAGCAATTTCACGGCAGGTTTACTACAGCCAGCACGAGAGCACTTGCTGTGTTCAGTCAATTTTCATTTCATTCGCCGAAATCGTCACCTTTGGGGCTAGTCGCTCGCTTTGGCTCTTGCTTCGACCACCCTGAGCATTGGCCATAACTACCGCAAAATAGGGAAGAAATATTGCCAGGGCAAAAAAGATCCACATCCAGATTCCCGTTGAGATAACCCCCAGGACGATGCACAGGGTCCTAATCGTCATGGCCACGGAGTAGCGAATCATCCGCTGTTTACGCTCTTGTTCAGGCGAAAGCTCCAACGATGTGACGCTTTGCCGCTTTGCCAAGTGAGCTCCTGTGGTTGAAAACAATAGACTTTCTAAACATAATGCTAAGCCGTCCTTAGTATTCCCAGAAAGGCCATAGATGCAGAGAGTCGCCTTGGTCACCGGTGGAAATCGGGGGATTGGCTATGCCATTGCCCAAGAGCTGGTCTCTGCTGGTTTCAAAGTTGCAGTTACCGCCAGATCCGGCAAGGGTCCAGAGGGAACCATGACAGTGGTTGCCGACGTAACTGATTCCAATTCACTCGACGCCGCACTCACCGAGGTAGAACAAAAACTGGGAACAATAGAGGTCCTGGTGGCTAACGCTGGTATCACCAAAGATAATCTCTTGCTTCGGATGTCCGAGCAAGACTTTGAAGAAGTAGTAAACACGAACCTAACTGGAGTCTTTAGGGTGATTAAGCGTGTTAGCAAGGGAATGCTCAAAGCAAAGTATGGTCGAATCATTCTTATAGGTTCCGTCGTTGGGCTATTCGGAAGTGCTGGTCAGGCCAACTACTCAGCTAGTAAGAGCGCTCTAGTCGGTCTAGCGAGATCTATCACCCGTGAACTTGGTTCAAAAAACATTACTGCGAACGTAATTGCACCTGGGTTTATCAATACTGACATGACGGCGGCGCTTCCTGCTGATGTGGCAGAGAGCTATCGCTCCCAAATTCCCCTGGGAAGGTTCGCGGAGGCGGAAGAGGTGGCTAAGGTGGTCGCATGGTTTGCCTCCGAGCAGGCAAGTTACATCTCCGGGGCGGTTATCCCAGTGGATGGTGGCTTAGGCATGGGGCACTAGTTATGGCAAGGATTAGAAGGGATTAGGGTTGGGAATTCTCGCGGGCAAGAAGATTTTAATTACAGGCGTTCTAACGGAAGCTTCGATTGCTTTCGCAGCCGCAAGAATTGCGCAGGAGCAAGGTGCAGAAGTAGTTCTAAGCAGCTTCGGTCGCATGCTACCCATTACTCAGAAAATAGCTCAGCGACTTCCAAAAGCGGTTCAGGTAATTGAACTTGACGCTACCAGTGGTGAAGATTTGGCTGCGCTGCCCGCTCGAATTCGAGAAACCGTGGGATCCCTAGACGGAATTGTTCACGCCATCGCCTTTGCCCCGCAAACCGCTCTAGGTGGGAACTTTCTCTCAACTGAGTGGAGCGACGTTTCCACTGCGGTGCAAGTCTCGGCTTATTCACTCAAATCGATAACTGTGGCCTGTCAGCCAGTACTTAACAATCCAAGTTCAGTAGTCGGTTTGACCTTTGACGCAACCATGTCCTGGCCTGTTTACGACTGGATGGGAGTCGCTAAGGCCGCGTTTGAGTCAACGGCAAGATATCTTGCACGTTACCTCGGCAAAGATGGCATCAGGGTCAACTTGGTTTCGGCAGGTCCGCTTAGAACGACCGCTGCAAAGGGGATTCCTGGATTTGCCACCATGGAAGAACTGTGGACGGATCGCGCTCCACTTGGTTGGAACCTGTCCGACACTGAACCAGCGGCGAAAGCTTTGGTGGCGTTGCTTAGTGATTTCTTCCCTGCTACATCAGGTGAGATTATTCACGTCGATGGCGGGCTCCACTCAACCGGTGCCTAGGGCAGCAAGTTGATTATTTCCGCCAAATCTCGTTTCTCAATAGAAACAGCTGCATGCTCTTGCAGAGCTGGCTTGGCACAAAACGCAATGCCCAAGCCCGCTTGTTGAATCATTTTCACATCGTTAGCCCCATCGCCAACAGCAACGGTCTTCTCGCGCTCCAGTCCAAGTTCCAATTGGAGTGAAAGCAAAAATTCGGCTTTGGCTGAGCCGTCCACTATCGGTTCAAGGACTTTGCCAGACAATTTGCCATCAACGATTTCTAAATCATTGGCTTTGACAAAATCAAGCTTGAGTGAGGATCTAATTGGCTCCAACAGCTGATTAAAGCCACCCGAGACTGCTGCTGCCACGCCACCTTGAGCATGAATGGCGGATATCAGTTCGATAGCACCAAAAGTTAGAGTCAGACGATTGCGGACCTGCTCTAGTTTTGACTCGGGAATCCCAGCCAGCATTGCGACCCGCAGTTTCAAAGACTCCGAAAAATCCATCTCACCACGCATAGCTGCCGCGGTGATCTGGGCTACTTCGTTGCGGACGCCGGATTCCTCCGCTAGAACTTCGATTGCCTCTTCATTAATCAGAGTGGAGTCAACGTCAAACACCACAAGAAACCTTGCCACGCCACTCCCTGAATTGTCTGAGGAAATGTTAGTGGCAAGCTCGACGCTAATGGGCCAATCTAGTTTGGGGAGGTAGGCTTTTGGCGATGTCAACGGTTATCAATCTGGAAAACGTCAGCGTTATTCGATCGGGCAAGTCCGTACTGAGCTCGCTGAGTTTTGTTGCCGATTCTTCTGAACGGTGGGTGGTGATTGGGCCGAATGGAGCTGGTAAGACGACCATGCTTCGCTTGTGCGCAGCTCAGATTCAACCCTCTTCCGGTAAAGCGACAATTCTTGATCAAGAACTTGGAGCCGTCAACGTATTTGAACTGAGAACTCGCATCGGTTTCGCCTCCTCCGGCCTTGTCTCTCAGATACCCAATAGTGAATCTGTTTTGAACGCAGTGCTAACTGCCAGTTATGGAGTAGTTGGGCGTTGGAATGAAGAATACGAAGCCCTCGACGAAAAAAGAGCAAAGCGAGTCTTAGCCGAGTGGGCACTTTCTGGCTATGAGGATCGACCCGTTGGCACGTTGAGCGATGGTGAGAGAAAACGAGTCCAAATCGCGAGATCCGTAATGACCGATCCGGAGTTGCTGTTATTGGATGAGCCAGTGGCAAGTTTGGACCCAGGCGCACGAGAGCAAACGATTCGACTATTGAGTGGCTATGCAACCAGCTCGGCCGCTCCGGCCATGGTGATGGTGACGCATCATTTGGAGGAGATTCCCACTGGATTCACTCATGCCCTGATTTTGCAAGATGGCCAAGTGCTGGCCAAGGGCGAACTGGGGGCAACAATCACCTCCGCCTCTGTTAGCGAAGCCTTCCGCTATCCACTGCGGGTCGATTATGAGGCGGGCCGCTTCAGGGTGGTCGCGAGCTAGTTTTAGCCAGGGTTTCCTGCTATCCTTGGGGCTTTGCAATCACACCTAGAAGGAAAAAATGAAGGCCGACATTCACCCAGCCTACGGACCAGTCGTATTCCGCGACCTTGCCTCAGGCTTCGCCTTTCTGACTCGTTCAACCATCACTACTGACAAGACCATTCAGTGGGAAGATGGAAATAGCTACCCCGTCTACGACGTTGAAATTAGCTCGGCGAGCCACCCCTTCTACACCGGTAAGCAGAGAATCATGGATGCTGCTGGCCGCGTTGAGAGATTTAACGAGCGCTACAAGAACTTTAGCTAGCCCTGATCGGCCAGCCGATTTCCGCCCGGTCTACCGGGCGGTTTTCTTTTTCTAGCCAATCATGAAAGTTTCTTGTCCAAGCGTCAGACCACTTGACTTGTAAGTCGTGCACCAAGTGGGGTTCTTGTCCAAGTTCGGGATATTTGCTTGCCTGTTTTTGCGCGAGTATTCCCGCTGCGATTGCATCAGCGGTCGAGTTGTGCGCGTCGGTGAGACTAACTCCGTAGAGATCGCAAAGAGTAGTTAGATTCCTCTTCCCAGGTCCAAATCTAAGTTTTCTATCAATCACCAATGGGTCAATGACAGGCTTGGGGGAGAGCGGATCCAGCTGGTATCTCAAAGCTTCAAATTGCAAGATCGTGAAATCGTACGGCGCGTTGAACGCAACGAGCGGCATTACTTGATTCAAACTTCGCAGCTTCGCAACAATCTCATTGATGGCGGTTGCTGCCGATAGGCCCTCGCTCACCGCCTTTTCTGTGGAGATCCCATGAACCGCGGTCGCTACAGCTGGAATTTCAATTCCAGGATTGACAAGCCACTCAGCTAGTTCCTCAACGTTGCCGCTGGCGTCAATTACCCCCACGCAGGCGGTGACAACCCGAGCAGTCGAAAGATCCAATCCCGTTGTCTCGAGGTCAAACACAGCGAGCCTCTTCGCCCAACTGGGCAATTCTGAGTCAAATTCAACTTCAAACAAGGTTTCTCCTACCCGCCACGATAGTGGGATGCTTTGACATTTAGACTGGAGGGGTGCAGGTGTTGCAAACATCACCAGATCGTCTTTTTCGGCTAGCTCAACTTCGACTAGAACGAGCTGACGTAGGAGACACCGCTACCTGGCACCTAGGAGATGGTGGCCCAAGAGTATTACTTGTCCATGGCTTTCGTGGGGATCACCATGGTTTGCTTGGTGTCGCGGGCGCTCTTCCTGAGGCAAGATTTGTGATTCCGGATTTACCAGGTTTTGGAAAATCAAAGCAACTATCCACTGAACATTCGATTGAAAACTACGCTAACTGGCTCGTTAAGTTCGTGGAGCAGACTGGAGAGTTTGACGCGATCTTGGCTCACAGCTTTGGCACCTTGGTCCTTAGCCGCGCATTGGCAAATGGTTTACCCGCCTCACGCGTACTTTTGCAGAATCCCATTTCGACCACTCAGCGGGGCGGACCACTGAATTCAATCGCTGATAGGTATTACGAGTTAGGCAAAGCTGAGGGATCCAACCTCTTGCGTTCTCAACTGGTAGTTCGGGGCATGTCCATTGCATTAGCAACAACGCTGAAGCCGAGCATCCGGAGAATGATTCATCGCCAACACTCGGCCCACTTTTCAACCTTCGCAACTAACCGGAGTGTTTACGAGGGTTATCAGGCAGCTACCAGCTCAAATGTGTTGGATTATGCCAGGCACCTGCCAGCAAGAACTTTCATTGTTGCGGGGGAAAGAGACATCGTGGCACCACTTGCAGGGCAGAGGGAGTTTGCCAGGATTACTGGCGCTGAGCTAAAAGTGATTAAGGACACCGGTCACCTCACTCACTATGAGACTCCCGCAGAGGTTGCCAGCTACCTGGCTGAACTGCTGGAGCGATAGATGAAGGGTTTGTGGTTCGATGGGCGCTATATCGATCCAGTTCACCCTGACGGCATTTCGCGATTCTCGTTAGGAATAATTTCAGCAGCACTGGAGCTGACGGAGCTTACTGTCATGGTCAATAGTGATGAACAGGCAAAACAGCTTCCTAAACACAAGAATCTGACAATTTACAAAACCAATCCCGTTGCTTCACCTAAAGAGTTGTTCCAAGCTCGACGTTTAAACAAGCTTGGAGTGAAGGTACTTTTTTCTCCCATGCAGACAACCTCTGGGCTGGGTAGAAAGTTTAAGTTGGTATACACGCTGCACGACCTAATCTATTACCGCCACAGAACCCCGCCGGCTGATTTCAACATTTTTATTCGTGTGACTTGGTACTTGTTTCACCTGAGCTATTGGCCCCAAAGACGAATTCTCAATCTCGCAGATGCGGTCGCGACGGTCTCCGAAACAACCAAAGATCAGATGGAGGTTCATCGCCTTACCAAACGTGATATTTACGTCATTCACAATGCCGCGGACGCGCCAGAGCGATTGGAAAAGAAGACACGCCACGATAGCAAAGAGATTGTTTACATGGGGAGCTTCATCGGATACAAGAATGTCGAAACTCTAATTAGAGGTATGCGGCTACTACCTGACCACACCCTGGTATTACTAAGTCGAATCTCGGATGCTCGAAGAAGACAGTTAGAGAAACTAGCTAGGAAATTCTCCGCAAACGTGCGATTCGAAAATGGTGTCACTGACGATAATTACCATGAGTGGCTGCACCGGGCGAAGGCGCTGGTTAGTGCCTCCCTAGACGAAGGGTTTGGAATCCCAGTGGTTGAAGCTATGGCCCGAGGTTGTCCAGTAGTCCTAAGCGATATCCAAATCTTTGAAGAGGTTGCAGGCCCCGCAGGTCTTCGATTCGCACCTTTCAATGAAATAGCATTCGCGGAACAGGTGAAGCGGTTGGACGACAAAAATACCTGGAAACTTCAATCAGCTCTTGGCATAGATCAGGCGCAATTTTTTACTTGGGAAGACAGTGCGGAACTTTTGATTGAGCTGGCTGAGCAATTAGCTACCTAGGGGTTTAGGGGACCATTGGTCCAAAGACCAGACCCCGCTGCCTCTGACAATATTTAAGGAGGCATTTTCTAGGCGCTCACCCTTGGGTGGGATCTCCCCATTGGTAACAACTTGTAGAACAAACCTAATTAGTGCTCCGTGGCTTACTGCCAAGATTCTTTTTCCAGTGAATTTCGAGTGAAACTCGTCAAGTAATTTCTCAGCCCGCGATGTGATTTCGGGAGTAGATTCTGCACCCGGTATTTGATCAAGGTGAGCAAACTTTTGGCTCCACTCGTCATAAAGCATGCCCTCGCCAATACCAAAAGCTCTTTCCAGCAACAGTTGATCTTCGATGATGTTTTCTAGCCCTAAATGGTTAGCCAAGATGTTGGCGGTTTCTTTTGCTCGCCCCAGGGGCGAGCTGATAATCAAGTCCCAGGGATGTTTGGCGACTTCAATTGCGGCTCGTTGGACTTGAGAAATGCCATAAGCGTTCATCGGAATGTCTGCGGTTCCCTGCAGGCGCAGGTCAATGTTCCAGTCGGTCTGTCCGTGGCGAAACAAGCCAATAACGGTTTCGCTCAACTAAATATCTCCCTCAGCACTACTGACGTCGAGTGGTTGATTTTGACGGCCACCAAATTATCGGCTTTGGTTTCGCCAAGATTTACGACTACAACTGGCTTGCCTTGATTGATAGCTTGCTTAACCAAGCGCAGCCCAGAATTCACCGTTAAAGAGCTACCCGCGACCAACACTGCTTCAGCCGCAGCGACCCAAGACTCAGCCAGCTCGACCCTATTCTTTGGTACCTGTTCACCAAAGAAAACTACATCGGGTTTGAAGTGTAAACCGCATGCGCAGTTAGGAACTTGGAAGTCCTCGGCAACTTCAAGTTCGGCGTCACCGTCTGGCGAAAACTCGACTTCTAGGTTCTGACTGATGGTCGGATTTAGTTCAAGGATAAGTTGATCCATTTCCTGCCTATATATGGTTTTCCTGCAGCCAACACAGGCTATTCGATCAAGTCTTCCGTGAAGTTCAATCACATTTTCGCTGCCAGCTTTCTGATGAAGGCCATCAACATTCTGGGTAATGATTCCCATCAGCTTTTGATTTTGTTCAGCCTGCGCAAGTGCGACGTGGCCAGGGTTGATTGGAGCTCTTTCAATTCTTCGAAAACCAACAAAACTGCGGGCCCAGTAGCGAGCCCTGTTGCGTTCGGATCCCATAAATTCATCAAAAGTCAGCGGGTGTTTTTGAACCCGGCCCTCGCCTCGATAATCCGGTATTCCGCTGTCTGTCGATATACCAGCCCCGGTTAGAGCAAGTACCTTCTTGCCGGCAAGAATGCTGCGTGCATGTTCGACGCTATAGCTAATCGCGGGGGAGAGGTGGGGATTACTCACGCAAAGGATTCTACTTAGTCAGTGTCCGAGGGGGGACTCGAACCCCCACCCTCTATACGAGGACTAGCACCTCAAGCTAGCGCGTCTACCATTCCGCCACCCGGACTTACGAGTGGTAAATCTACCACGAGAGCAGATTGGGGCAGCAAGGTGTTTGGAATCAGGGGCTAGAGGCGATAACTTTTAGGTATGCATGAAGATCCGACAGTTGCTCTGCAGAAGTTTGTATCAGCCCTTGAGCGTCACTTAGCAGTTGCCGCAACCAAGCGGGATGGTTCGGATGAAGCGCTTAATAAGGCATACGAACAACTGGAGGACGCATTTCTGGGTTACGAGGAAGCACTTCAGCAAACCTACGGTGAATACTTGCCATTTGAGCAAGCAGAGGATCAGTGACTTTAGTTGAGGCGCTGATCCTTGGACTAATCCAAGGACTCACTGAGTTTCTTCCAATCTCCTCTTCGGCGCACGTACAAATCGCTCAAGAGCTCATGGGTATGTCGGAGCTAACTAAGCCTGAGCTCACCGCTTTTATTGCGACCATTCAGATTGGTACTGAACTTGCTGTAGTGCTTTACTTCGCAAAGACTATTTGGTCGATAATTGCAGCTTGGTTTAGCAATGGTTTTAGAAGCTGGAATCAGCAATCACAAGAGGCGAAGCTGGGCTGGCTAATCATTATTGGAACTGTCCCGATTGCAGTCCTTGGGCTAACTTTCGAATCACAAATAGAACAGGACGTTCGTCAGCTTTGGGTCATTGCGATTACCCTGATTGTTTTCGGAGTTCTGCTCGGTATAGCCGATCGCTTCGGTAGCAAGACAAAAAAAATCGAACAGCTGGACCTAAAGAGTGGTTTGGCCTTTGGATTTGGGCAAGCACTGGCATTGGTGCCAGGAGTATCTCGTTCTGGCGGATCCATCACCGTTGGGCTTCTTCTGGGATTTACCAGAGAGGCAGCGGCTCGTTACAGCTTTTTGCTTGCCATTCCGGCAGTTCTCGCAGCCGGTATTTATCAGTTTGTGAAAAGTTTTGGCAATTTGCCTACAGAAATGATGTTTGCAACTTCACTTGCCACAGTAGTTAGTTTCGTATCTGGATATGCAGTAATTGCGTGGCTACTTAGGTACCTAGAGCGCGGTTCTTACATGCCATTTGTGATCTGGCGAATACTGGTTGGGGTTGGCTTGCTAGTTCTGCTCAGCGCAGGAGCTGTCTAACTCTTGTCGGGTGACTCTGGGCGCTGGCGAAGATAGCGCTCAAATTCTCTTGCGAGAGCATCACCAGATACTTCTTCGCTCTCCATAGAGTCGCGATTTTTCTCAAGTTGAGTGACATATGCAGACATTTCATCATCACCTTGCGCCATCTCGTCGATTGAGCGTTCCCACTCAAATGCAAGGCTTGCCAAACTCGATGAATCGAATGAGAACTCAGTTAGGGAGGCTAGTTCATTGAGAAATGTGAGAGCTGCCTTCGGGTTAGTGGTGTTGTGAACATAGTGGGGGACTGATCCCCACAGCGATAGAACCGGGATGCCTTCAGCTTCAAAAGCTTGGGCTAACACTGTGAGGATGCCTACTGGCCCTTCATAACGGGATGGCTCTAAATCAAAAAGCTGCTGCAGGGATTCATTTTGTGAGCTTCTAAAAACCTGCATTGGTCTGGTATGGGGGACATCGGCAAGCATGGCGCCAAGCATGATGACGTAATCGATGTCGCGATCTTGTACCATTTCCAGAATCTCGCCGGCAAAGCTCAGCCATCTCCTGGAGGGCTCAGTGCCCAGCAACAGATAGAGATTCTGAAGTGATGGGTTCTCCTCGAGTTTTTCGGGTGACGCCTGAAGTAATTCACACCCGGGCCAGGAGATAATCCGAGTTCCGTTGGCATCAAATTCGACCACTGGTCTTGAAAACTGGAAGTCGTAGTAGTCCTCAGGATCCACGGCGTCGAGGGTGTTCATTTGGAGCTGCTCGGCTATCGCCTTCAGTGCACCCGAGGCTCCCTCGGTGGCATCATTCCAGCCCTCGAAAGCAACCAGTAGCACCCGCCCTGTCAGCATTTGACTCCTTAGCCCAGATGAAAACTCTAGTTCACCTCGCAACTAGACTTACCGCAATGTCAAAAAACCCCTTTCCAATGGCTGTGCTCTGGGACCTAGATGGAACCTTGATTGATTCCGAACACTACTGGGCAATCAGCCAAACCCGGTTGGCAAAGCACTATGGGGCTATTTGGACCGAAGAGGACGAGAAGGGCGTGATTGGCTCCTCGCTTTATGACTCATCAGCTCTAATCAAGTCAAAATTTGGAATCGAAGATCGCTCAGTTCAAGAAATCATCGACCACCTAACAGATGAGGTGATAGAACAAATGAGGGCTTCGCTGCCTTGGCGGCCAGGTGCGCTGGAGCTGCTACTGGAGCTAAAGCAGGCTGGCATCAAGACTGCGATGGTGACTATGTCAATGCGACGAATGGCGCTGGCAGTAGTCGAATCGATCCCGTTTAAGGCTTTTGATGCAGTGGTTGCAGGAGATGACGTCACATTCGGTAAGCCTCACCCCGAGCCTTACCTCAGAGCTGCCGAGCTGTTAGAGGTTGAACCTCGTCACTGCATAGCATTTGAGGACTCGATCACTGGGCTTAGTAGCGCAGTTGCCGCTGGCACCAACGCCGTTGGGGTAACCAATTTGTTGGAGCTTCCAACTGGGGCGGATAGAAAGATTATTTCTTCGCTGCATGGGCTAACAGTTGATAGCTTGCAAGATTTGAGAATCCATGTCTGAAATCTTTGAGGCCGGCGATAAAGTTCAGCTCACCGGACCAAAAGGGAAAATGAACACATTCACCCTTGAAAAGGGTGGACGATTTGGAACGCACCGAGGAGAAATTAAGCACGACGCGATCATTGGTAAAGCGTCTGGTTTCGTTTTTGCACTTTCAACCGGCGAGGAGTATCTAGCCATGAAGCCCCTGCTGAGCGACTATGTGCTTTCGATGCCCAGGGGAGCGCAGATCATCTATCCCAAGGACGCCGGTCAAATAATTGTCGAGGGAGACATTTTTCCGGGAGCCGTAGTGGTTGAGGCGGGCGTGGGGTCAGGAGCTCTCTCCAGCTACCTACTGCGGGCAATAGGCGAAAAGGGAAAGCTGTACTCCTTTGAAGCTCGAGATGAGTTTGCTCAAATCGCCCAGGGCAATGTTGAGAATTTCTTGGGATACAAGCCAAAGAATTGGCAGGTATCAATTGGGCTTCTGCAGGAAAAACTATCTACTGTTCTCAAAAAATCAACCGCCGACAGAGCAGTACTAGATATGTTGGCTCCTTGGGAGTGCATTGAAGAAGTGGCAAAAGTGCTGCGACCTGGCGGGGTTGTGGTTGTTTATGTTGCCACTGCAAGCCAGCTATCCAAAGTTGCCGAAGAAATAAAGAGCTCGGGCCATTTCACCTCCCCAGTGGCTTTTGAAACACTGGTTCGACCATGGCATCTTGAGGGTCTGGCCGTTCGACCAGAACACCGAATGATTGGTCATACTGGCTTTATCTGCACCGCCAGGCGGCTTGCCGATGGAGTTCAGTTGCCTGATTTCCGCAAGCGTAGAGTGAATAAGGTTGAAGCATCGGAAGAAGATGCGGAACAGTGGTTTGGCCTCAGTGAGCGAAAAGTGGGGCAGAAAAAACTGCGAAAGACTTTGCGTCAAGTTACAACTGAAAGCAACAAGAGAAAGAAGACTAAGTGACCGCAACAAAGAAACTCAGGGTAATCACATTGGCAGCAGTAACTGCTCTGCTGACAAGCTGTGCTCCGGCGGTCACACCGCAGGTGGGTGAGTATGCAGAAGGGGTTGAGGGAATTGCCCAAACATGCGATACCTACCAGACAGGTGATGCCGTAAAGCTTGTGGAGGCAACTGGTGACTTTAATACTCAGCCAACGGTCACTTTTCCTTTCCCAATCTCAGGCTCTGGCATGGAAACCAATGTAATCATTGAGGGCAATGGCGGTTTGATTGTTGGATCGCAGCGAGTGGTCATGCACTTTGCCGGCTATAACGCATCTACCGGGGAGCAATTCCAAGCAAGTGAGTTTGGTAGTGAGCAATACATTTACCAGGATCTAATTCCAGGTAACTCACCTGACTTTTGCGGGGCACTAACGGGCGTTCCAGTAGGTTCACGCGTTGCTGTTTTGCTTAGCCCCGAAAATGTCCACCAAGGCGAAGGAATTCCCACTCTGGGTCTCGGACCAGATGATGGTGTGGTTTTCGTTTTTGATGTAATCAAAGCTTTCCTTCCCAAAGCAAATGGCACTGCTAAATCCGCCGAAACTGGAATGCCTACTGTGATACTCGCACCCTCTGGCCAACCTGGCATTCAAATCCCGCAATCAGATGCGCCGACTGAATTTCGTCGGACTGTATTGATTGAAGGCAAAGGGGAAAAAGTTGCGGTTGGTGACAATGTCACTCTTCACTACACCGGCTGGACCTGGGACGGTGAAGAGTTTGACAGCTCTTGGACCCGACAGGCCCCAGCGGCGTTTCAAGTGACCGATGATGGTCTCATTGAGGGATTTGTGATGGCCTTAGATGGCGTTGCTGTCGGTTCTCAGGTGATTGCGGTGATTCCTCCAGAGCTTGGATACGGCGATACCGCTCAGGGGTCGATCGAACCAGGCTCTACATTAATATTTGTCATAGACGTATTGGGCAAGGACTAGCTAGGGGACTAGGTGGCAAATCAAACACCGGCTGAGAGATTATTCACTCTGACGTGCTGTTTGCTTGCTGCGCCGAAGTCAGGTCTGAGCAAACAAGACATTTTCGATGCAGTGCCCGGCTATAGCGAGGCAAGTGGTGAGGCTCGCAACAAGATGTTTGAGCGGGATAAAACTGCTCTGAGAAACGCCGGAGTTCAGCTAGATGTAGTTCAAATGGACGAGTACGAAGCTGAAGTCGGCAGTCGATATCTAATCGCCAAGGGCAGTTTCGATTGGCCGAGTGACTTTGATCTAACCCCCGAACAACTTGGGCTAGCTGAATTAGCTGCGCGCGCTTGGAACAATCATCAATTTGCTTCCGCTGCGCGCACAGCTCTAGCAAGACTAAAGTCGCGTGGAATGGTTGAAGTGAACAGAGAACTCAGTTTCCTTTCTCCAAGACTGCTGGCAAGGCATGCGGCATTTCAACCGCTGGCGCAGGCAATCTCAGATTCCAACACGGTGATTTTTGAGTATCGAGTTCCGGACGGGAAATCAGAGGCTAGAGAGGTGAATCCCGTCAAGTTGCGCCTAATTGAGGGAGAGTGGGTCCTACTGGCTCAGCGACAGGGAGAACTGCGAAATTACCTGCTGAGAAGAATCATGAGCAAAGTTCGACCAACTGGCGCAACCTTTGATCCGTTACCCATTGAACAGGTTGACAAAGCCGAAGCCGAATTGGTGGAGTTCACCAAGTCAAACAAGGCTGTCATTGAAGTTGAAGAGGATTCAGAAGCTTGGTGGCATTTCGGAGCAGAGTCAACCCAGGTAACTCTCAACTACATGGACGAAGTCCTGTTGGCCGAAGATCTTCTGGAATATGGAAATGAAGTGAAGGTAATCAGCCCGGCATCGTTGGCCAACCGCATCGCAGCTGGATTGGAACGGGCGGTGAAGATACATGCCTAAGCAGGAAATTGATGCTTCTGAGCTATTCGACCTCGCTTTGTCAATTGTTGGATTGGTTCTTACAGACGGGGACCAAAAAGTGGCCGACTTAGCGAGTCGCTTTGATGTGAGTGAAAAAGTTGTGCTGAAGGCAGTCCACGCGATTACCGACAGTGAAGACCTCACCAAATGCGTCACTCACTTTCACCTCAATTTTGAGGAATTGGAAGATGGTTGGGTTTCATTCGCTAAGGGAATAACCAATCTTGATGGTCCACCCGCGCTAAGTAAGAGGCAGTTGAGCTCAATTGCAATCGGACTTGATTATTTGGCTTCGCTTCCACAGTTCAACTCAAACAAGGCATTACATGATCTAAGGCAAGCACTGAAAAACGCAGGGCCGGTGCCGGTCACCAGCATTGCCGCTACGCGACTTACCGAGATTTTGAACCAGCTGCATACTGCAATTGATTCTGGTAATTCAATTGAATGTGAATACAGGAACCAAAAAGGAGAGCAAGCTAGTCGCAAAATTGATCCGCTGCTCATTGAACTGAGAGGCAAGAAGCACTACTTGCGAGGTTGGTGCCACATCAACAAAGCTGTTCGTTCTTTCCGGCTCGATCGCATTCAAAACATTTTGATAACCAACGAGAAGATAACCGAAGAAGCGAAGTCTGCCACAATCCCCGACGAGGTGTTCGGTGCCAGCAATGACGAGCAGATCATAAAAATTGCAGCAGACCCAGAAGCTGCAGAAATATTCTGGAATTTTCCAATTGCCGCAGAACCAAAACTTGAGAATGGACGTTGGGTTGGAAAAATCAGGGCTGGTAGTTTGACTGGATTGCCGCGCCATATCGTTCGTTTTGGTGGAATGGTAGAAGTTCTTGAGCCAAAAGCTGCGCGGGAATTAGTTCGCGAATTTGCTCTGCAGACTTTGAAAAAGCCAGATTTACAGGATGAGGAATGAGCTGGCTAATCGTTGTAAGCCTTCTGGCAGGCATGTATTTCCTGTTTTTGACCGGCTATCGCCTGTTTCAGTCGGGGCGTAAGTTGACTCAAGAAGCCATGAGAACGTCTCAATTGCTAACTGAACTCTCGAGCTTCGACAGAACCGAGCCAAGGCCCGCAACTGCCCATGTTGCCGCTGATTTTGAAAAAACCCTCTTGGCTAGAAGGCGCCTGGTTAGGGAAAGGGCGCGTCGCCGGGAAAACCGAGAGCGTAGACTGGTAAGGCGTATTCGAGAAATCGATGTAGACAAGAGGTGGTCATGAGACTTCAAGGCTGGGAATGGATCATCATTCTGGCGATCGTGCTATTGCTGTGGGGAGCACCGAAGCTTCCTGCCTTGGCCAAGAGCGTGGCGCAGTCACTAAAGATATTTAAGAAAGAGACTGCACGAACCACCGAACCGGACGCCGCAATCGCTGATTCCAAAGAGGGCGAGAAGAAGCAGGACTAATGGCACGGCGCAATAACAAAGAGCGCCGAATGAGTCTTGGTTCCCACCTTCGAGAGCTAAGGGTTCGCCTTTCATGGTCGGCGGGTTTCTTAGTCGCCGGCACGGTAGCCGGATGGTTCTTGTTCGACCCGGTCTTTCGGATTCTTCAACAACCGCTGATTGACGTAACGACAGAGCGTGGCGTCCAAGCGGTTGTAAATTTTGGAACCGTCGTCGCTGCATTTGATTTGAGAATCCAAGTCTCGATATTTCTTGGTGTACTAATGACGGCACCCATTTGGCTTTGGAATCTGTGGGCATTTGTTGCACCAGGGCTGAAGAAAAGAGAGAAGCGATTTGCTATTGGTTTTGTCGCCGCAGCACTACCTCTGTTTCTAGCAGGCACCGCATTGGCATGGACATCACTGCCGGGGTTCGTGGTTGTACTCATTGGATTCACACCAGAAGGAAGCACAAACGTAATCAACGCTAGCGAGTATGTCTTATTCGCAATCCGAATCCTGCTGATCTTTGGACTCGCTTTTGTGATGCCAGTTGTATTGGTACTACTCAACTTTGCTGGCATCGCCACTGGCCAAGGAATCTTGAAGTCCTGGAGAATTGCCGTTTTTTCTATAGCGGTTGTTTCAGCACTGGCAACCCCAGTCGCAGAACCGATGACTATGTTTTTGTTGATGGTACCGCTGACAGCACTGTATTTCATCGCAGTTGGAATTGCGCTCGCTAATGACAAACGTCGAGAGAAGAGATTAGAAAAGGTCGGGGGAGTCAGTGAGCTCGAATCCGAGTGAGCTGTCAGCCGCTGAGAGATATAAAAGATCAAAGTCAGCAGCCGCGTATCAGCAACTAAGAAAATTTGAAGCGCAATTAGCTTTTCCACTTGACGATTTTCAAGAGGATTCCTGCAAAGCGTTGGAAGATGGTGCAGGTGTGCTAGTAGCAGCTCCAACTGGAGCAGGCAAAACAGTTGTTGGTGAATTTGCTATCCACCTGGCAATCGAGTCAAATCAAAAAGTTTTTTACACTACTCCAATAAAGGCTCTAAGCAATCAGAAATTCGCGGAGCTAGTAAAACGCTACGGTAAAGAAAGAGTTGGCCTTCTTACGGGCGACAACAATCAAAATTCCGAGGCGCAAATTGTAGTTATGACTACAGAGGTGCTTCGCAACATGATTTATGCAACGTCGGAGACCCTAAAGGAACTTGGCTACGTGGTGATGGACGAAGTTCATTACCTGGCGGACAGATTTCGCGGCGCAGTGTGGGAAGAAGTTATCCTTCACCTACCAAAAGACGTGAAGGTGATTTCACTCTCTGCAACAGTTAGCAACGCGGAGGAATTTGGTGCCTGGTTAGATGAAGTCAGAGGTAATACCAAGGTCATTGTTTCCGAGATTCGACCAGTTCCTCTACATCAGCATGTTCTCTTTGGGTCGGAGCTTCTGGATCTCTTCGAAACTGGCAGCAATCAAATGAGGGTTAATCCGGAGTTGCTGCAAAAACACCAAGCTCGTTCAAGGTCACCGATGCGAAGCCGCGGTAAGTGGGGACCAAAGCATTCATCGAATGATAAGAGCCAGCTAATTCGGCAGTTTCCTCGGCTTGAGAAACCGGAGGTGGTCGATCGACTCGATGATTTGGAGCTACTTCCTGCCATTTTCTTTATTTTCTCAAGAGCCGGCTGTGATGCTGCGGTAGCAAGTTGTCGTAGGCAAGGACTTCGTCTGACTAGCAAAGAGGAGCAAAAGGAAATTCGTCAAGTTGCGGAAGCTCGCTGTTCCTCAATCGCCGATGATGACCTAGATACTTTGGGCTATCACGAGTGGCTTGAGTCTTTGGAGCGCGGATACGCATCTCACCACGCTGGCTTGTTACCTGCCTTCAAAGAGGTAGTGGAAGAACTATTTCTTCGGAAATTAGTAAAGATAGTTTTTGCAACTGAGACGTTAGCCCTAGGAATAAACATGCCGGCAAGAACTGTCGTGCTGGAGAGACTGGACAAGTTCAATGGCGAATCTAGAGTCAACATTACGGCTGGTGAATACACCCAGCTAACTGGCAGGGCAGGGAGAAGAGGCATTGACCGCGAAGGACACTCAGTTGTTTTGTGGAGCGGGCAGCTTGATCCCAATTTGGTAGCGTCACTTGCATCTAAGCGCACTTATCCGCTAAATAGCTCTTTCAAACCCACCTACAACATGGCAGTGAATCTGATTTCTGCGTTTGGAAAAGATAGAGCCGCCAAAGTACTAGAGCGCTCTTTCGCACAGTTCCAAGCAGATCGCTCCGTTGTTGGGCTTGCTCAAGTTATTGCAGATAAGGAAAATTCTCTGCTTGGTTATGAAAAATCCATGGCTTGCCACCTGGGGGACTTCCGGGAGTACTCGACCTTGCGCCGAGAGATTAGTGATCTTGAGCGCGAGTCATCACGCATCAAGAATCGATCTGGTGCAGACACTCGTCTGACAAAACAAGCTCGAAATGTTGAATCTCAACTTGGTCGGTTGCGAAAAGAACTACGTGCTCATCCTTGCCATCAATGTTCAGACAGAGAGAGCCATGCTCGTTGGGGCGAGCGATATCACAAACTAAGAAAAGAAATTGACCAATCAACCGCTCATCTTGAATCTCGAACCGGTCAAGTGTCCAAGATTTTTGAAAGAATTTGCGACCTATTAACCGAGCTTGATTATCTAAGACAATCTGGAGATGAGTATGAAGTAACTAAGGCTGGGTTGCAGCTCGCAAAGATTTATGGTGAGCGTGACCTATTGATTGCCCAGTGCCTCAAATCCGGGACTTGGAAAGACTTAGATGCAGCAGGCATGGCGACGATGGCTGCCTGTTTGGTTTATGAGGGCAGGGGAGAAGAGTCTGAAATTGAACCAAAATTGCCAAGAGGTATTTTCTCTGAGGTTTTGTCCCAAACTGAGGAAATTCAAAGACAGTTGCAAGATCTACAAAATGACTACCGATTGCCCAAAGATCAACGCCTTCAGCTGGAAATGGCCTGGGGCGTTTATCGTTGGGCTACTGGGGCGAGGTTGCAGGATGCTCTTAAGCTAACGGGTCTGTTGCCAGGCGACTTTATCCGCTGGAGTAAGCAAATCATTGACCTGCTTGATCAGATTTCGGTTTCAGCCGACTCTAAAGTTGCCCAGACAAGCTATGAAGCAATTGACTTGGTGAAGCGAGGGATAGTTGCCTACAGCTACTACATCTAGAAATAGGCTGGGCGATGTGCGCGAGCTAGTTTGGCGAATCCCGCTTGGAGTGAGTGCCGGGCTACTTGGGCTATTTGTTTTTCCGACTGAAAACATATGGGTGCTAGCGCCGCTTATTCCAATGTTGACCTTCCTGGCTGTTTTAGGCCTTAGATTTTGGCCTGCTGTCTTAGTTGGCTTTATCTCAGGACAGATGTTTTACATTTCACATATTGAGTGGATATCCCTCTACCTGGGACCAATTCCGCTGATAGCACTCAGTACAACCGTCTCCATCTATCACGCGCTCGCTGCTGGTTTTACTGCCTGGTTGTTTAGAAGTATCAAAGTCAAAAGTGAAACGGTCTTACCGCTGGCACTGCTTTTAGCGTCAATTTGGACACTGCGTGAATTTGCAGCCAATAACTTTCCCTATGGTGGATTCCCGTGGTCAAGGCTAGCCATGACTCAATCAGACAGCTTTATGTCACCATGGGTCTGGTGGGGAGGACTGAGCTTACTTAGCTTTGCAGTTGCATTCATAGGTGCGATTTTGGCTCTGCTACTAATAACCCGCGCCGCCAAAAACTCAATTAGACCCGCTCTGATAGGACTGGCAGTTGCTCTCATTATTCCGTTGATTACACCGCTTGGACTTACGACTACGCCTAGCGGGGAGAAAGTGATTGCCGCAGTTCAGGGAAATGCTAAGGCAGGTCTGTTTTCGAAGGAAGCGCCGGGTACGATCTTGCAAAACCACCTGGATGCCTCTGAAATTGTTATTGAAAGTGGACGAAAAATTGATCTATTGGTTTGGCCGGAAAATGCGTCGGACTTAGATCCTCTTCGTTCACCGCAGGCCAGAGCAAAAATAAACGCTCTCTCGAATCAACTCAATGCACCCTTTGTGTTTGGCACTATTACAAAGCGTGGCGAAGAAACTTATAATTCAACAATTTTGTGGAAACCAGAGGTAGGACCGGTTGATTATTACGACAAAAAACAACCTGTCCCTTTTGCAGAATACGCCCCTGATCGAGACTTCTGGCGCACGTTTGCTCCGGACCTAATTGACATGATTCCACGTGGCTACAGCTTTGGAACTAAAGATGGAATTTACGAACTAGCCGATTTCAACGCGGGGACCCTTATCTGTTTCGAAATCGCGGAGGACTCAATTCTGCGAGAGCTAACCCTTTCTGGTGCCCAAGTAATTCTTTCTCAGACCAATAATGCCGATTTTGGTTACTCCGACGAAACCTATCAACAGGCTGCCATAGCCAGGCTTCGCGCTATTGAGACAGGTAGGGCAGTTGTCAACATTTCCACCGTCGGATTATCGGCAATCTACCTTCCCAATGGCAAAGTGCTTAGCCAAGTTGAGTGGTACACACCGGCTGCCATGATCGAGAGCGTTCCACTTTATTCAGGTGTCACCCCTGGTGTTCTTGTTGGACTGGTATTTGATTGGGCAAATGCAACAGTTTTGCTTGGGCTAACAATTGCCATCAAGCGCAAGAGAAAAAAATGAAGTCAATAGTCCTAATGCCGACGTATAACGAGGCCGAAACTATAGAGAAAACCGTTAGCGAGCTATTGACTGCTGTTCCGAGTGTGGATTTGCTAATAATTGATGACAATTCGCCCGATGGGACGGGTGCTATCGCTGATCGTTTAGCGAGCTCTGATCAAAGGATTGCGGTTCTTCATCGACACAAAAAGCGAGGGTTGGGCGACGCATACGTCGCTGGTTTTGCCCAATGTTTAGAGAACGGCTACTCGCATTTGATTGAAATGGATGCTGATGGCTCTCATAGAGCCGAAGACCTCAGGCAACTTCTTCTTGCAGCTCCTGCAGCGGACCTAGTGATTGGCTCGAGATGGATAAGTGGGGGAGAGGTGGCCAATTGGTCGAAACTTCGACAGGCGATCTCTCGGGCGGGTAATGGTTATGCAAAGTGGACTTTGCGTAGCAATGTCTCGGATATGACTTCAGGATTCAGGGTTTATTCAGCGCAGCTACTTAGAAGATTGCCGCTGTCAAGGGTTCAGGCGCATGGTTATGCGTTCCAGGTGGAAATGACTCTGAGGTCGGAATTGCTCAGCGCCAAAATTGTCGAGGTGCCCATTCGCTTTGTCGAGAGAGAGGGCGGACGCAGCAAGATGAGTTTTTGGATTGTGGTTGAGGCGTTTGTGCTTTGCACACTTTGGGGACTAGTTCCACCTAGGCAGTAAGGCGACCTTCGGCTCTGCGCTTTCTCATGTCCGCTAGGACTTCCTGCAATAGTTCTTCAAGTTCTGCTTTTGTCCGGCGCTCGAGAACCATGTCGTAGTGAGTGCGGGGCCGATCTGCTTCGCCAGACTCTACTTTCTGAAGTTTTGCACTCCCTACTAAAAGCGCTACCGACTGACACTGCTTACACTCCCATTCGGTCGGTGACTCAGCATCAATTGAGAAAGTGACACTGAATTGATGTCCAGCGGGGCAGCGGTATTCCACTAGCTGACGCGCGGCTAGTTCAACGCCTTCCTCGCGCTCCATGGATTGCGCTCCAAGTCTCATGCCGCGCATCGATTCAGCCATTAGTTCTCCTTTACGAGAAGAACAGGCTTTAGTTAGCTAGAAATCCCACTTTTGATAACTCACAGCGATTCCCCAGATTTGAATAAGTCCACGCGGTCGCTGACAATTCCATCAGCTCCCAAATCCAATAATGAATGCATCTGAGTTGGATCATTTATGGTCCAAAAATGCACTTCGGTGTTGTGTGTTTTTAGGCGTTCAATGAAGCTTCTTTGAGCAAAGTTAACGATGCCAAGCCGAACCGGCACCTGCAAGGCGTCAACACTTGAAACAATTTTGCTAAATCCAAAGCCGAAAAGGACCGTATGGCTCAACCAGGCACCCAGGGCAACCGAGGCAGATGCGCTAGTAGCGACGGGTTTTGAGAATTTTTTCAACGCTGATTTTCTAATCGGATTTGAAAAAGAGCTGACTAGAACACGATCATGTGCCTCAGCTTTTTCAATGGCATGGATAGTTGGTTCAATTGCCAATTTGGATTTGATGTCCAAATTGAAAAACGCGCTGGGGAAGTGGGAGAGTGCTTCGAACAGCGTTGGAATCCGGCCACCATTTACTAACTCAATGTTTTGTAATTCAGTCAAAGTCAGTTGCGAAACTGCGGCATCAATACCAGCCACTCGTCTTAGATCTGAATCGTGAAACAACACAGCGTGACCGTCTTTCGTAGCCTGTGTATCAGACTCTAAGTGGGTTGCACCATGCTCAAGAGCTGCCTGAAAGGCAGCGATTGTATTCTCATCCAGGTTTAGTGGCTCAGCTAGTCCCCGATGAGCAAAGAGACGTGGCTTGGCAGGGGTGAAATAGTGCTGGCTCATGCCCCACCTCCAAGTAACATTTAGCGGTGCTTCAGTCTAATTTTGTAATTCGCCTAGTGACGCTCTATCTCGGTCTTCTGATTTATGGCTTCGGAGTGGCTTTGACTGTTGATGCTGCCATAGGGATCGCACCCTGGGATGTTTTAGCCCAGGGAATCAGCTTGCAGACTGGGCTAAGTTTTGGTGTTTCAACTGTGGTTGTCAGCGCCATTGTCTTGCTGCTATGGATTCCGTTGAGGGTCAAGCTGGGTTTAGGCACAATTTCCAATGCAATCCTGGTGGGTTTATTTGCAGACCTGGCATTGTTCTACCTGCCAACCCCGGAGCCTTACTGGCAGAAGATTTTGATGTTCTTATTGGGCATGGTGGTGATTTCATTTGCTACCGGTATGTACATCTCCTGTGGCATGGGTAAAGGGCCTAGGGACGGTCTGATGTTTGGAGTAGCCCAGAAGACGAAAATTCCATTTTGGATCTCTAGAAGTTCCATCGAACTGCTGGTGGTTAGCTGCGGCTTCATCTTGGGTGGACAGGTTCGCGAAGGAACTCTTTTGTTCGCAATCGGCATTGGTTACCTGAACCAACTAGGTCTAAGGCTCTTCAAGCTGGCGGACCGAGATGGCAGGGTCTAAAAGCCTGAAAACAAAGGCCGAGCGGGGCTACGCGGGCCTGTTCATAGAGCCGATAATAAACATTATGTCAAGTAAGATTTTGATTCCCCTCCCTCAATGGTGAGGAACTTGACTAGAACTGCTGAGTTGCTGCCGCCCACTCAACCAGCTTGCGTTGAGCACTGCCGTCGGCCAAAGCTTGCCGGGTCTTGCTGAGAGCGTTTCGGAGGCGATCTTCAATTGGCTCCAGAGCCTGAGATGGATCCTTCGCCATCTCATAAGCGACCAGTCCGGCAGCGGCGTTGAGAGTAACAACGTCGCCAATTGGCCCAGAGTTGGCAAATTTCTCGCCAGCGAATAACTTGCTCGCAACGGCGGCATTATCCTGTGCATCGCCTCCGATCAGCGAATCCAAAGATGAGCGGGGTATCCCCAAATTCGATGGATTTAGGGACAATTTGGTGACTTTTCCCCCACTAACCTGCCAAATATCAGCCTCAGTGGAGGTAGATAGCTCATCCAGGCCGTCTTTTGACCTAAAAACCAGTGCTGTTCTGCCGCGATTGGCCATTTCTTGAGCCATAAGTGGGGCTATCGAGGGATTTGCGACGCCTAATGCTGTGGCAATGGGTTGCGCTGGGTTTGCCAGTGGGCCGAGGAAATTGAAGGTGGTTGGGACACCAAGTTCCTTTCGAATCGGCGCTACGTGCCTCATGGCGGGGTGAAAAACCGGGGCGAAGAAGAAAGTGATACCTGTCCTCTTGAAGACCTCTGTGACTTGCTGGGGGGCCAAATCAAGTCGAATTCCCAGCACCTCCAGCATCTCCGAGGAGCCAGTCTTACCGGAAGCCGATCGAGATCCATGCTTTAGAACTGGAATACCGCAGCTTGCCAAGAGGATTGATGCCATTGAGCTGATGTTGACAGTTCCGAGCAGATCTCCCCCGGTTCCAACAATGTCAACTGCATCGTTGCCAGTTTCCAGCAGCAAGGCGTTTTCCAACATCACGTCGACGAGGCCGGCAAGCTCTTCGACAGTTTCCCCCTTGCCCCGAAGAGCAAGCATGAAGGCACCGATTTGGGAAGCCGTTGCTTCACCAGACATGATCTGTCGCATTGCCCAACTTGCCTGCTCCTTGGTGAGGTCCTCCCCCGCCAAAAGCAGTCCGAGGACTGATGGCCAAGCTGTCGATTGCATCTGCAAAGTCTATTGTCTGAAATTTCGCGCCTGAGTATAAAAATTCACAAATTCCGCGTAAATTCGGGCCTCTAGCGGCATTTGACGAGTTACAATTTAGTCATGTCAGCAACCACTTCTGCCCCTTCAATGACCATTCAGCGTCCAAACGCGACCAGCGTGGGGACCATAGTTTGGCTGGGCAGCGAAGTCATGTTTTTTGCTGGCCTTTTCGCGATGTACTTCTCCCTGCGGGCTGGGGCGCCAGACTTATGGGCAAATGACACTCAGATACTCAACGTTCCGTTTGCGCTGGTGAACACTTTGATTTTGGTCTCCAGCTCCTTCACCGCTCAGTTCGGTGTATTTGCAGCCGAGCGCATGCAGGCCAAGCGCACCGGCTGGTCCCCCGTCAAATGGGGCATGGTCGAGTGGTTCTTCCTCACTTACGTCTTGGGTGCAATCTTCGTATCGGGACAGGTCTGGGAGTACGCGATGCTCATCAGCGAGGGAATCTCGCTCAGTTCAAACTCTTATGGCTCTGCTTTTTACATCACAACTGGTTTCCACGCCTTGCACGTTACCGGAGGGCTAATTGCGTTCCTGCTGGTGATCGGAAGAGCGTATGCCGCGAAGAATTTTGGACATCGCGAGGCAACCAGTGCGATTGTAACTTCTTACTACTGGCACTTCGTCGACGTAGTTTGGATTGGTTTGTTCCTAGTGATTTATGTGTTGAAGTAAAAAATGGAGAGACAGTTGAACCAGAAACCGATGCGTCGTCGTCCGTGGGCTCTTGGAGTCGTAATTTTCCTTGGCCTAATTTTTTCGGGTGGTGGCTACGCGGTTGCAACACAAACTTACCAAGCAGAATTTGGATCGCCAGAACAGATTTCTGAGGGAAGAAAACTTTTCCTGGCCAACTGTGCAAGCTGTCATGGACTTAATGCCGAGGGTGCTATTGGCGGACCAAGTCTCATCGGCGTAGGAGCTGCCTCGGTCGATTTCCAAGTAGGAACCGGTCGCATGCCAGGACAAGCATCGGGACCTCAGCTTTACAAAAAGCCAGTGCAATTTACCGAGGAACAAATTCTCGCGATGGCTGCCTACGTTGCATCACTCGCCCCAGGTCCCGCAATTCCTGCTGAAGAATATTTAAGAACTGATGGCGATGTGACACACGGTGGAGAGCTTTTCCGGATCAACTGCGCTATGTGTCACAACGCAGTTGGAGCAGGTGGTGCTCTTACGGAGGGTAAGTTTGCGCCAGGACTTCAGGGAGTCAGCGAAAAGCACATCTACGAAGCTATGGTGACTGGCCCGCAAAACATGCCGGTTTTCAGTGATGCCAACCTGACCCCAGAAGACAAAAAAGACATCATTTCTTACCTGAAGTATGTCGAGGAATTTGAATCCGTCGGAGGCTATGAGCTTGGCTCGATTGGTCCAGTTGCTGAAGGATTGTTTACCTGGATTTTCGGAATTGGATTCATCATCGCAATAACGGTTTGGTTGGGAGCGAAGGCTAACTAATGGGTGATTTAGAAAAGTACACTTCGGGTAGCGCAACAAATATCGTTCGCCCAATCTCTGATCCGGGTCTCGAGCCACATCGCGAGCGAATGACTGACAAGAGTGAACGTCACGCTCGCAATGCTGAGAAGCAAGTTGCGGCGATGTTTATTATCAGCATGATTGGTGCTGTCATTGCAGTCTGGGGATTCTTCGCATTCCCAATCGTTGATGGTGACCTGAGCGCAACCAGAAACAACACTTTCTGGATGGGTATTGGAATGGCCCTATCGCTTTTGGGAATTGGTTTTGGCGCGGTTCACTGGGCGAAGACCCTGATGCCAGACAACGAAGTTTCTGAGGAACGCCACGCAGCCAGAAGCAGTGATGAGGCTCGTCAACAGGCTATTGAAATCGTGAAATTAGCAGATGGTGAATCTGGATTTACTAGACGCAAACTAATTCGCAGAACCCTCTACGGCGCCTTAGCGTTCTTCCCAATTCCAGCGGTTGTGATTTTTGGAGACCTTGGCCCGGTTGTCGGCGACACCCTCAAGAAAACAATGTGGGAGCCGGGTACTCGATTAACCCGTGACCCAACTGGCATCCCAATCAAAGCTTCCGAAGTCACAATTGGCTCGGTCTTCCACGTAATTCCGGAAG
>CAZTLT010000002.1:0-11440 GCA_964614615.1 uncultured Aquiluna sp.
AACTGATTGACTTTATTGCCAGGGCAGAAATTATTACCGCATCCGTTGGCGCGAGCACGCTAAGTCGAATTGCTCCGCTGATTGAGACAGGTCTTTTGAAAAGAAAAGGCGATCGTCCTGCGGTCGTGATGGCCTGTGAAAATGCCATTAATGCATCTGATCTTCTACATGCATCTATAGAAAACAAAAAAGCAATAGCTAAAAAAGCTGTCTTTTTGAATACCGCAGTTGATCGCATCATCCCAATCCAGCGCTCTGACTCACCGGTTGATGTTGCGGTTGAGTCATTTAGCGAATGGGTGATTGACGTCTCAAGACTTCGTGACACACTTCCAATTCCGGGCACCATCCAGGTTGATGACCTAGAGCCATTTATTGAGCGCAAGCTATACACGGTAAACACCGCTCACTTAGCTGCTGCCTACTTTGGTCAAAGAGCAGGACACGAGACAATCGTTGCCTCACTGCAAGATCCGGAAGTGTTAGAGCTAACCCGTAAAGTCTTGGATGAAACATCTGCTGTGATCAGGGCAAAGCATTCAATCTCGGCCGGTCATCAAGAGAGCTACGTTGCTAAGACTTTGGAGCGAATTTCTAATCCAGCAATTGATGACTACGTGGTGAGAGTTGGCAGAGACCCGCTTCGTAAACTTTCCAGAACCGAGCGATTGATTGGGCCAGCGGCGTATTTCGCCGAACACATTGGCGAGCCCACCGCCCTGCTGGCGCTGATTGACGCTGCTCTTAGCTTTTCCTCGGCTGAGGACAAAGAGGTAGTCCAGCTGCGCTCACTTCTAAGTAAGCGGGAGCCAGCTGATTTGGCATGGGAAGTCTGCGGGATTCCCGCGGACCACCCGCTAGCTGAGGGACTGATTCGACTATTTGATCTGCACAAAAGTGCAGTGAGCCGTAAAGGCTGAGTCACACCCTCACAATTGCTATCATCCCTAGGGACCAAGGAGTTTTTATGGCAACTATTTCCGGCACCGTCACAATTGAAGACCCAATCGGCTTTCACGCTCGCCCTGCTGGTCAAATTGTCAAACTGGTCAAGGATTCAGGACTGGACATCCGCATGGGTCGAGTCGGGGAGAACCTGGTGAAAGCAAATTCGCCACTGTCACTGATGTCACTGAAGGGTAAAACCGGCGAGCAGTTGGCAGTCGAGGTTGACACTGACGACCAGGCAAAAGCGCAAGAGATTATTAGCTCTATTCAGCAGTTCCTCAAGGGCTAACGTGCTGGCAAGCGGAGCGGTTCTAACTGGATTAGGCGTTGGCCTCACTGCAGTCTCTGGTGAAGTTTTCAGAGTCAAGCCTCACCAGCCACTGCCAATTCCAGCTAGGCACCAAGGGGATAAGCAGACTGAAACCGAGAAGCTCAAAGCAGCAATTGGTCACGTCTCGCAAGAGCTGAAGAGACTTGCCGAGAAGGCCGGTGAAACATCGGCAGAGATTTTTGAAGCACTTGAAATGCTCTTGCAGGATGAGAGCCTGTTTGATGCAGCAATCACTGAAATTGAATCTGGTTGGGAAGCAGCAACTGCATTTGTCAACGCGGTTGAAACTTTTGCTGAGCTGCTAAGTGGAGATCCAACTTTTGAAGAGCGCCTGGCAGATATTCGAGATCTAGCCAAGCGGGTAGCTGCCAACATCCACGGCATCTCGCTGGGGCTTGACTTACCAGAAGAGGGACGCTTCGTCATCGTTGGCGAGGATTTCTCGCCAGCTGATACCGCTCAGTTCACCAAGGCAGTAGTTGGAGTAATTACCATTCAGGGTGGTCCAACTTCCCACACCGCAATCATTTGCAGATCCAAGGCAATACCCGCCGTGGTCTCCTGTGCCAGCGCTGCTGATTTGGTTGATGGGGTGGCGGTGTTAGTTGATCCGGTGGGCGATCGAGTGGTGGTTGGTGGTAAAGAATCAGATGCTACCCAAGCAATCACCTTTGTCGCAAAATCTTCTGAGCCCATAATTCCGGTGCGAGCAAACATTGGCTCCTTGGAAGACGCCATCGCTGCTGCCACAACTGCGGCAGAGGGAGTGGGTTTATTCAGAACCGAGCTTCTTTACTTGCAAAGCACCGCTAAGCCCAGCAAAGAGAAACAGATTGCTGCTTACACGGAAATCCTGAAGGCCGCGCCTGAGGGGCCAATCGTGGTCCGCACCATCGATGCCGGCAGCGACAAACCGGTGCCATTTTTGGAAATGCCAAAAGAAGAAAATCCAGCACTTGGCGTGCGTGGATTCAGGTTGGTAGTTCCGCATCGTGAATTCATCATCGATCAGCTGCAGTCGCTGGAAGAAGCGAGAGCGCAATCGGGCAGAGAAGTCTGGGTGATGGCACCGATGGTCGCGTTGGCAACTGAGGCTGCTCAATTCTCTGAATTAGCCCGCAGCGCCGGAAAGTTCAAAGTCGGAATCATGGTGGAGACTCCATCAATCATTTACGAGATTCCAAACCTCAAGGGCATAGTTGATTTCATTTCGGTTGGAACCAATGACCTTTCACAGTATCTATTTGCCTCAGATCGTCTTCACCCAAGCCTGGGCAGTCTGCTGAATCCTTGGCAGCCTGCCTTGATTCGAGCGCTGAGTGAGATTGCTAAAGAGTGCAAGGCAGTTTCGATTTACTCCGGTGTCTGCGGAGAAAGCGCATCCGATCCAGCATTCGCAGTTGTGCTAGCTGGCATGGGATTTGATTCGGTGTCATCATCTCGCTCCCAGGTGGGGGCTGTCAGAACCGCCCTGTCGTCACTGGACCAGGCCCAAGCCAGGGAGATCTATCTTGCTGTTCTAGAGGCGAAGACCTCGGACGAGGCGAAGTCAATTGCTCTTGCGAAGCTGAGCTTGCTAGCTAGCTAGACTTTGCCTTATGTCGGCACCGCTTCCCTCGCAAATTCCTCAGATTCGCTCAACCCTGCGTTTTTATAAGGTCTCCTCTTATATAACAGGTGTCTTTCTGTTGCTTTTGATGGTCACCTGGGGCATTAGAAGGCTTCCTTTCTTGGGATTTGATCTCTGGCTACTTGGCCCAAACGGCTTCATTACCTTCGAAAGCTATGGAGTTGAGGGGGAAGGTTTACCAACCACCGGAATCAATCTCACGGTGTTGATTTTGATTGTCCACGGCTGGCTCTACGTGGTCTATCTGCTGGCAGACTTTCGAATCTGGACACTGATGCGCTGGCCAGTCACTAGATTTTTGTTCATTGCTCTGGGTGGGATTTTTCCGTTTCTGAGTTTCTATACCGAAGCAAAGTTTGCCAAACTGGCCGAGCAGCAGCTTAGGGAGCTAGAGAAGTGAAACCAGTCCTAGTGGTTGATTTTGGTGCTCAATACGCCCAATTGATTGCTAGGCGCGTTCGTGAAGCACATGTTTACTCAGAGATTGTTCACCACAACATTTCAGCTGAAGAAGTAAAAGCGAAAGATCCAGCTGCCATTATTCTCTCCGGTGGTCCAGCGAGTGTTTATGAGGAAGGCTCACCAAAGCTAGATCCAAAGATTTTGGAGCTTGGGATTCCAACGCTGGGCATTTGCTACGGTTTTCAAATTCTGGCTCAAACTCTGGGCGGAAGGGTTGATAAAACTGGCAAGCGCGAATACGGTGCAACCAAGCTGGTCATCTCAAACAGTGGTGTTTTGCTTTCTGGGCAACCGGATCTGCAAGTTTGTTGGATGAGCCACGGCGATCAGGTTATGCATGCACCCAAGGACTTTGCAGTACTTGCATCAACCGAAACCACCCCGGTTGCTGCCTTTGAATCCAAAGAGAAAAAGATTTATGGCGTGCAGTGGCATCCAGAGGTAAAACACTCTGAGCAGGGTCAGCGTGTGTTGGAGAATTTCCTTTACAAAGCAGCAGACTTGCAGCCCACTTGGACCTCGGGCAACGTGATTGCTGAACAGGTGGAAAAAATCCGTTCCCAGGTTGGTTCTGCCAGGGTAATTTGTGGTCTTTCTGGTGGAGTTGATTCGGCGGTCGCAGCAGCGCTAGTTCACAAGGCAGTTGGTGACCAGCTCACCGCCGTGTTCGTTGATCATGGTCTATTGCGAGCGGGCGAGGCTGAGCAGGTAGAGCGCGACTACGTGGCAGCCACTGGAATCAAACTGGTGGTTGTGAATGCTGAGGAAAAGTTCCTGACCGCGCTGCGGGGAGTCAGCGAGCCCGAGCAAAAGCGCAAGATCATCGGCCGCGAATTCATTCGCACATTCGAGGAGGCCGAGCGAAAGCTGGTTGCCGAGGCCAAGAAAGACAACACTCCAATTAAGTTTTTGGTGCAGGGAACTCTATATCCGGATGTGGTTGAGTCGGGTGGTGGGGCGACCGCTGGCATCAAGAGCCACCACAACGTCGGTGGCCTGCCAGATGATCTCCATTTTGAACTGATCGAACCACTTCGAACCTTATTTAAAGATGAAGTCAGAGCAATTGGTGCCGAGCTGGGACTGCCAGCAGAAATAGTTTCCCGGCAGCCGTTTCCAGGACCCGGTCTTGGCATTCGAATAGTCGGTGAGGTTACCAAGGAGAGGCTAGATCTGCTTAGAAAAGCGGATGCAATTGTGCGCGAGGAGCTGACCAAGGCGGGCCAGGACCAAAACATTTGGCAATGCCCAGTTGTGCTATTGGCCGATGTTAGGTCGGTTGGCGTTCAGGGAGATGGTCGTAGCTATGGCCACCCGATTGTTTTACGACCTGTTTCTTCGGAAGATGCCATGACAGCGGACTGGTCCAGACTTGACTACGAGCTGCTAGCAAAGATTTCTAACCGCATTACCAACGAAGTCGAGGGCGTAAATCGCGTGGTTCTCGATATCACATCTAAGCCCCCTGGAACCATCGAGTGGGAGTAGCCGTGGAGGTTTTTGGTCACCGCGGCGCCTGCGGCTATCTGCCAGAAAATACGATGGAGTCTTTCGAGCTTGCGTTTGGGCTTGGCTGCAGCGCAATCGAATTTGACGTAGTGCTCACAAAAGATGTCGTGCCGATAATTCGGCATGATCGAGATTTTTCTCTCACCACCGACATTGCATCCCAGCAGCTTCCCTCATTTATTGTTGATGAGCTGAACCTCTCTCAGCTCTCAGTTGTTCGGGCAACTGAGCGCTACCCAGATCGTAAAGAATCTGCTAGCCATAATGGCCGTTACAAAATTCCGACGCTGAGCGAGCTACTTAACAATCCGAAGTTCGATGGCAAGCATCTCATTATTGAGCTGAAGTACGGTAAGCACTACCGGGAAGCCGGGATGGATCTGGTTGGTGCAGTGAAGGAAGTGATTGAAAACTGCAGAGCCGCTGAGCGAGGCCTGAAGTTAACAATTGAAGCATTTGAATTTTCTGTGCTTCGCGAGGCAAAGCAGCGAATTGGCAATCAGGCGAAGTATGTATTTTTGTCCGCTCCGGATATGTTGCCGGCTGGTTTCGAGAAGCTAACAGATGAATTGCTTGATGAAATAGCCGAAACTTTTGATGGTCTGTCTGTTCACTACTCGATGGTTTTAGGCAGTGACTTGGTGGAAAGAACTAAGCAGCGTGGTTTATTGATGTACACCTACACTGCTCGAATTGAAACCGCCGAGGGCGAGGTGGGGCAGTGGTTTGCGCGATTGGCCAAAACAGGTGTCGATGGCATCTTTTGTGACCAGCCAGATCTGATGATCGATGTCGTCCGATCGCTCACTTAGGCTTCTTTAGTGCTCGGCAATGTAAGTCCCGATGAGCTGCTGGAAAAACTAAATCCCCAGCAGCGAGCTGCCGTGCTGTATCGAGGCCCAGCCTTGCTGATTGTTGCAGGTGCTGGTTCTGGTAAGACCCGGGTGCTTACCCATCGCATCGCTCACCTTTTATCTACCAAAGAACTTTGGCCCTCGCAGATTCTTGCCATCACATTTACCAATAAAGCCGCTAATGAAATGAAGCAGCGGGTTGAGGAGTTATTGGGCCAGGTCAGTGAGGGGATGTGGATTCGAACCTTTCACTCCGCTTGTCTGCAAATTCTTCGACGGGAGGCAGAGCGGCTTGGTCATAGCTCCAGCTTCACCGTCTATGACACCGGAGATAGTAGGGCCCTGCTCAGAAGGTTGCTGCGAGAAGCTGGCGCAGATGATGGTGATGTCAAGCCTCAGGTTGCTGCATCAGTTATTTCAAATGCTAAAAATGAACTTAAAGACGCTGATGACTTTGCAAGAAACATCGACCGCTCTAACCCAAGAGAGCGAATCATTGCCGATGTTTACTCGGCCTATCAAGCAGAGCTTTTGCGCAACAATGCTTTCGATTTTGATGATCTGATTTGCGAGACTGTTCATTTATTCCGCGCATTTCCCGAAGTAAGAGCCAGATACCAAAAAAAGTTTCGCCATATTTTGATTGACGAGTATCAAGACACCAACCACGCACAGTATGCATTGATTCGGGAGCTAACAAAACCGCTGCCCAAAGAGCACGCTATCTTTGATGAGAAAACTGGTGAACAACTCCCGCCGGCAGACCTCACGGTAGTGGGTGACTCGGATCAATCCATTTATGCATTTCGTGGCGCAGACATTAGAAACATCACAGAGTTTGAACGCGACTTCGTAGGGGCAAGCACGATTTTGCTTGAGCAGAACTACCGCTCAACTCAGAACATTCTCTCGGCCGCTAACGCTGTGATTTCGCAAAATCCCTACCGGCCAGCCAAGAATCTCTGGACAGACTCCGGCAGTGGAGATCGCATAACGCTCTTCACTGCATTTGACGAGCGCAACGAGGCGGCGTTCGTTGTGGATGAAATAAAAACTGCCCACGAGCAGGGTGCGAATTATCGAGACATGGCAGTTCTCTATCGCACCAACGCGCTCACTCTCTCGCTAGAAAACGAGCTGAAGGCCCAGCGCGTTCCTTACATAGTGGTCGGTGGCCTGAAGTTCTTTGAGCGAAAGGAAATCAAGGACGCTCTGTCCTACTTAGCCGCCATAGCCAATGTCAGCGATGATGAAGCCATTCGAAGAATTATCAATACCCCAGCCAGGGGAATCGGCGAAAAAACCGAAGCAAAGATCGCTCAGTTTGCTAGGAAGAACGAGTTATCACTGCGGCAAGCGCTGCTTAGAGTCAGCGAACTTGGTTTAGGTCCGAAGATAACGACTGCGGTAGAGCAGTTTGGCAACTTGCTAAATGAGCTTGATGCGATGAGCGCAACCGAGGGACCAGCGGATGTTCTAAAGCAAGCCCTTATTCGAAGTGGCTATCGAACAGAGTTAGAGCTCAGCAGAGATCCGCAGGATGAGGCGCGCATTGAAAACCTTGATGCGCTGCTTGGTCAGCTTTATGACTGGCAGAAGGATTTTCCGCAGGGGACAGTGGTTGATTACCTTGCTGAGATTACTCTGGCCAGTGCTCAAGACGAGCTGGAGGATGAATCGGGCAACTTATCGCTGATGACTTTACATACGGCCAAAGGTCTTGAATTCGACAATGTTTTTATTATCGGCTGCGAGCAAGGAACGCTCCCGCACATTCGAGCATTTGATGAACCAGGTGGTTTACACGAAGAGCGCAGGCTGATGTATGTGGGCATGACGAGAGCGCGCAAGAAACTCCACCTCTCACACGCTCTGCAACGAACACTCTTTGGCAATACCTCTAACTTCCTACCCTCATCCTTTCTCTCCGACATCCCAGCTGAGTTGATTGAGCAGCAGGGGCAGCAGCGCAGTGTCAGTGAAGCACCCACCAGAAAGTGGCAAGGCGCAATCACTACCACCAGCATTCGAGATAACCAAGACATGCAGCTCGCGGTGGGAGAGAGAATCTCTCACGAGAGCTTTGGCGAGGGCAGTGTGTTCGCAGTCAGCGGGGAGGGTCCGAAACAAGTTGCCGAAGTGCGCTTTGACAACGGCCTTACCAAACGCCTGCTAACCAAAATGGCACCAATTACCAAGCTTTAGTGCCTGATTAGGCCTAGCGGTTTCGCTAGACTTACCCCGTTCTTCTTTAGGAAACGAATTCACTGTGGATCTATTTGAGTATCAAGCACGCGATTTATTCGAGCAATACGGAGTGCCAGTTCTAGCAGGCAAAATTGCCGACACCCCAGAGCAGGCCGAAGCGGCAGCACGAGCCATCGGCGGGACCGTGGTTGTTAAAGCACAGGTGAAAATTGGTGGCCGCGGTAAAGCGGGTGGAGTCAAGGTTGCGACCAATCCAGATGAGGCCAGAGAGAAGGCTAGTGCGATTCTGGGACTCGACATCAAGGGCCACATCGTCAAGCGGGTTATGGTCGCGCAAGCGGCGGAAATTGAAAAGGAGTACTACTTCTCGGTATTACTGGATCGTTCAAACCGCACCTTCCTATCTCTGTGCAGCGTTGAGGGTGGCATGGAAATTGAACAACTTGCCGTCGAGCGCCCCGAGGCGCTGGCCAAGGTGGAGGTTTCAGCCGTGACTGGCATCGACAAAGCAAAGGCGGTTGAGATTGCGAAAGCGGCAAACTTCCCAGCCGAACTGGTTGATGAAGTGGCAAATGTCTTTGTAAAGCTCTACGAAGTATTTCGAAAAGAAGACGCCACTCTGGTTGAGGTGAATCCTTTGGTCAAAACCAAGGACGGCAGGATTCTGGCCCTGGATGGCAAAGTTTCACTGGATGACAATGCCGAATTCCGCCATCAGCGCGCTGAGTTGGAACGAGACCAGCTCGATCCGCTAGAGGCTAGAGCAAAAGAGATGGATTTGAATTACGTCAAACTTGATGGCGAGGTTGGAATCATTGGAAATGGCGCCGGGCTGGTTATGTCAACCCTCGATGTTGTTGCCTATGCAGGTGCAAGACACGGCGGAGTCAAGCCAGCTAACTTCCTCGACATTGGTGGCGGTGCTTCGGCTGAAGTCATGGCCGCTGGCCTAGATGTGATTTTGAATGATCCGCAAGTAAAGAGTGTTTTCGTAAACGTCTTTGGTGGCATTACCGCCTGCGACGCTGTTGCCAATGGAATTGTTGGGGCCCTCAACACTCTTGGAGCTAAGGCCACTAAACCACTGGTTGTAAGGCTTGATGGCAACAATGTAGAGCTGGGAAGAAAAATCTTGAAGGACTTCAATCATCCGCTTGTCACTTTGGCTGACACCATGGACGACGGCGCTGACCAGGCTGCGAAGCTAGCGAGCTAGGGAGACGAAATGGCAATTTACTTAGACGCTAATTCCAAGATTATTGTCCAAGGCATGACCGGTGCCGAGGGAATGAAGCACACTCAGCGCATGCTGGCAGGTGGCAGCAACATAGTCGGTGGAGTAAATCCCAAGAAAGCCGGTGAGAGTGTTGAGGTTGAGGGAAAGCAGCTGCCGGTTTTTGGCAGTGTGAAAGAGGCGATGGATAAAACCGGTGCAAACGTCAGCGTGATTTTTGTTCCGCCAGCCTTTGCTAAAGCAGCCATCATCGAAGCTATTGACGCGGAGATTCCGCTGGCGGTCGCAATCACCGAGGGTATTCCAGTCCACGACAGCGCGACTGCGTGGGCCTACAACGTAGAAAAGGGAAAAAAGACTCGACTGATTGGTCCAAACTGCCCAGGTATCATCTCTCCGGGACAATCCAATGCCGGAATTACTCCTTCCAACATCACAGGCCGTGGACCGATTGGTTTAGTTTCCAAGTCTGGAACCTTGACTTATCAAATGATGTTTGAACTAAGGGACATCGGTTTCTCTACCGCCATTGGAATTGGTGGAGATCCAGTTATTGGCACTACCCACATTGACGCGCTCGAGGCTTTTGAAAAAGACCCAGAGACTAAGGCGATTGTTTTGATTGGCGAGATTGGAGGCGACTCCGAGGAGAAGGCAGCCGCTTACATCGCTAAACATGTCACCAAACCAGTAGTTGCCTATGTTGCCGGATTTACTGCTCCAGAAGGAAAAACCATGGGACACGCTGGGGCAATTGTTTCTGGTTCTGCTGGCACTGCGCAGGCTAAGAAGGAAGCTTTTGAAGCAGTAGGCGTCAAGGTCGGAAAGACCCCTTCTGAAACCGCGCAGCTAATGCGAGAAATCATCAGCAAGCTGCCGTAAGTGAATCGGGCACTCAGCTTTGGAATAGCAGCGCTACAAGCGCTGATCATTCTTGCCTCGGTAGTTGGTCTAGTGCTAGTACCCCTTACGCTTGCTTGGCTAATCGAAGGCGACGGTTCGGTGGACTGGATTGCGACTTTGCAGGTTGCGGGGTATGCGTTTTTGTTGTCGGTAGGTGTACCTATCAACATCGGTGCAGGTGAAATAGTCGGAATTTCATTTGATTCATTTACTGTTGCATTTCTTCCACTTGGTCTGACTCTCGTCATGGCGCTAATGATCATTCGAATTGGTCACCGGCTTTCGGCTGCTTCGTCACTCTGGCCAGCCTGGTTAGGCGGAGCGCTTTCATTCGGAACAGCCTCTTACGGCCTGAGTTTGCTGATTGCAAATCCTGCAGTGATTGTTGGGGAATGGGATCCGTTATTTAGACCAGCAATCTTTTTCGGTGGCTTGCTATTCATTTCGTCTGTTTCAGGAAAGCGTTTTGAACTTGTTGCTGGTGCCAATCAGACTGAAGCACCCGAGCGTATGTGGGTGAGAGAAAAAGTAGCCAGCCAGATTTCTAGGCTGCACTGGAGTATTTCAACCTCTGCGCTGCCAGCGCTAAGGATTGGCAGTGCCGTAGTCGTTTTCCTCCTCATGGTTTCATCGCTGCTCATGATGGTTTCTCTAATCGCTGGCTGGGTTGAAGTTTTGCGTCTCTACCAAGCTTTGAGCCTGAGCTTTTTGGGTGGTTTAGTTTTGACCCTTGGTCAACTGGCGCTACTTCCCAACCTAATTGTTTATGGTGTGGCATGGATCTCCGGTGCGGGTTTTTCAATTGGCGCAGGTTCATATGTGTCACCACTTGCATCGCAGCTCGGCCCACTTCCCGCGCTTCCGATTTTTGCAGTGCTGCCAACTGGCGGATTTGACAGAGGGATAATTTTTGCCCTGTTACCCGTTATTGCCGCAATGATTGCAACCTTGCTGGCAAGGAAGTCCACTCAGAAGATGCGCTGGGAGTTTGCAACCAGCTTTTCGGCAGCGGCGGTGCTCGCTGTGTTTTCAGCACTTACTTCAGCGGCAATTTCCTTTGCCCTTGCGGTGTTGGCAAGTGGAAGCCTAGGACCTGGTCGTTTCTCAGAAGTTGGAATTAACCCGATTCAGGTTGCCGCAGTCATTTTTGTTGAGGTACTGGTGCCAGTGTTTTTGGTGTCATTGGTTGTTCTCAGGCCGCAGGGCACCGACCGAAAGTAGACTTTGCCCGTGCTCACCATTGTCGCTCTAATTTCAGGCTCGGGTTCAAACCTGCGAGCGCTATTAGAGGCTTGTGACAATCCTCTTTTTCCAGCCAGGGTTAGAGCAGTTGGGGCCGATCGACCAGCTGCGGGCCTAGA
>CAZTLT010000002.1:11450-36837 GCA_964614615.1 uncultured Aquiluna sp.
CCTAGAACATGCTGAGCTATTCGGCATATCCACATTTGTTTTAGAGCCAGCGAAGTTTTCTTCCAAGGATCAATGGGCAGACTTGCTGATTCATTCAATTCAATATCACAAGCCCGATCTGGTTGTCCTGGCTGGGTTTATGAGAGTGTTGCCACCAAGTGTGGTTAGGGCATTTTCGGGCAGGATTATCAACATTCACCCATCGCTGCTTCCGGCATTTCCAGGAGCCCACGCGGTCCGGGATACTCTGGCGGCCGGGGTAAACGTAACTGGCGCCACCGTACACTTCGTCGATGAGGGTGTCGACACGGGGCCGGTTATTCGGCAGAGAGAAATTTCGATTCCGCCGGGCGTTAGTGAAGCGCAATTGCACGAAATGATTAAGGAAGTAGAGCGGGAGCAGCTGGTTGAAGTTGTTCGCGGAATTGCCGAGGGAAAGATTCGACTACTGGAGGACGCCAAATGATTGCCATCAAGCGTGCTCTAATTTCAGTTTCGGATAAGACAGGGCTAATTGAACTTGCCCAGGGTTTGGCTAAGGCTGGGGTTGAAATTGTCTCAACTGGCTCAACCGCAAAGCAGATTGCAGACAGCGGAATTTCAGTCACAGAGGTGTCTGCGATTACCGGCTTTCCCGAGTCTTTTGATGGCAGAGTAAAGACTCTTCATCCGGCAATCCACTCTGGCATTTTGGCGGATCTGCGCCTGTCATCTCATCGCGATCAACTGGCTGAGTTTGGCTTTCGTCCATTTGAGCTGATTGTGGTGAATTTGTATCCATTTCAGCAAACTGTTGCAGCTGGCGCTTCAGATGCAGAGATTATTGAACAAATTGATGTAGGTGGCCCAGCAATGGTGAGAGCCGCTGCCAAGAACCATGCAAATGTTGCCGTAGTGGTCAACCCCCAAAGATACTCACAGCTGCTTGAAATGATTGGTGCCGGTGGCACCACCGATGAGTTTCGTCGTGAATTAGCACTCGAAGCATTTCAGCACACTGCTTCTTACGATGGTGCAATTGCAACTTGGATGGCTAAAGGCAATTTCATTAACTTGAGCTATCAGAAAAAGTCAAATTTGCGCTATGGCGAAAACTCTCATCAATCAGCCGCAATTTTCTTTGATGGCAGTGGTAGCGGACTCGCCAGCGCTCATCAGCTCGGCGGTAAGGAAATGTCTTACAACAACTATGTTGACACCGAAGCTGCCCTCAGGGCCGCTTATGACTTTTCTGAACCAGCAGTTGCCATCATCAAACATGCCAATCCTTGCGGTCTGGCGGTGGGCTCTGAGGGTAATGATCTGATACTGGATGCTTACAAAAAAGCCCATGAAACCGATCCAGTTTCAGCATACGGCGGGGTGATTGCTGCTAATCGGAAAGTTACTGCGGCTATGGCAGAGGCCATCGCCGATGTCTTCACCGAAGTGATTGCGGCTGTGGACTACGAAGCATCAGCCTTAGAAATACTCAAGCGAAAGAAAAATCTTCGAATCCTGCAGCTTCCAGTTGACTACCAGTTGCCCGGCCAAGAGCTTCGTCAGATTTCTGGCGGAATGCTTGTCCAGCAGCCAGATGACTTTGCCAAATTAGCTAATTCAAAGTGGGAATTAGTTTGCGGGCCAGCAGCGGATGAGGAAACCATGCGAGATTTGCAATTTGCGTGGTGTGCAGTCAGATCCGTAAAGTCAAATGCAATTGTTTTGGCTAATCATCAAGCCGCGGTTGGAATTGGCATGGGACAAGTAAATCGCTTGGATTCTTGTCGGCTAGCGGTGTCGCGGGCAGGAATCAGAGCAAATGGCACCGTTGCTGCGTCAGACGCCTTTTTTCCTTTCGCTGACGGACTAGCTGTGCTGATTGAGGCTGGTGTTCGGGCAGTTGTTCAACCTGGCGGCAGTGTTCGAGATGAAGAAGTAATTGCTGCTGCCAAGAACGCTGGTATCACGATGTATTTCACTGGCGAACGACACTTCTTTCATTAGTGATTTCTTGCCTTGGATTTTTGCTAGTCTGTAGGGCTGGCCAGGCCAGCGGAAGAGATAAATGCAAAATTCCGAAAAGGGGACTTTTAGAGTTCTCTGGCGATTAGTCCCGTATGCCAAAAAAGCCTTACCCAGAATTTTTCTGGGAGTCGTGGCTGCCATTTCAGCGCATATGTTTGCTTTAGCTATTCCTCAGCTGCTACAGGGTCTTGTGAACTCGCTGGTAGGGGGAGGGCTCGATGCACTGTTACCGGCAGTTGGACTGATTCTGGCGCTCGGTATTGCAGAAGCTCTCTTTGTCTTGCTGCGGCGCTGGTTGGTTCTTACCCCGGGTACCTTTGTAGAGGCCGGCATGCGCAATGCTCTCTATGAAAAGCTGCAGGACTTGCCAGTTGCTTTTCATGATCGTTGGCCATCGGGTCAGCTGCTTTCAAGAGCAATTTCCGATCTGAGCTTAATTAGAAGATGGCTGAGTTTTGGGCTGGTTCTCTTCACGGCAAACCTAATCACGATAATGGTTGGCCTAGCAATTCTCTTCACCTTCAATCTTTGGCTTGGACTGATTTTCTTTGTGGCGACAATTCCAATTTGGGTAGCTGGTTTTCTCTTCGAGGGCAAATACAACGTCGTTGCAAGGCTGAGCCAGGATCAGTCTGGCGACTTGGCAACCCGAGTCGAAGAGGCTGTTCACGGCGTTCGAGTGCTTAAGTCTTTTGGTCGCGGGAGTTTTGCTGCGAGTCAGTTTTCTTCGCAGGCTACCGAGCTGAGATCGACTGAGCTGAAAAAAGCAAAGGCGGTTGCCAACATTTGGCTCTACCTAATAATGATTCCGGAGTTGGCAATTGGCTTATCCATGCTGGCTGGCATATGGCTGGTCTCGCAGGGAGAAATGACAGTTGGGGCCCTGGTTGCTTTCTTTGCAACAGCAATTGTTCTTCGTTGGCCAACTGAATCACTTGGATTCCTACTTTCCTTCACGCTCGAAGCTAGAACTGCAACTGAGCGCTTTTTTGAAGTTATGGATAGCGAAAACAAAATTGTGGATCCAAAAAATCCAGCTGTTTTATCAAACCCCACAGGACTACTCGAATTCAAAGACGTACGGTTTCAATTTCCAGATGTCGAAAGCCCGGATGGTGAACTGCTCAGGGGCATCAATCTAAGGATTGAGCCAGGACAATCTGTTGCACTGATTGGACTGACTGGATGTGGTAAAACCACTCTCACTGCTCTCACCACTCGCCTTTACGATGTGACCGGTGGCTCCATCACCATCGACGGAGTAGACATCAGGCAGTTCAGTCGCGCGCACCTGAGAACCCTGATAGCCATGGCCTTTGAAGATGCAACTTTGTTTTCATCTTCCGTTCGCGAAAATATTCTGCTTGGTAATCCGGATGCCACTGATGAAGATCTAAGACAGGCGATTGAAATCGCCCAAGCCCAGTTCGCCTATGACTTGCCTAACGGCCTCGACACCACCATAGGAGAAGAGGGCCTCTCACTCTCTGGTGGCCAGCGTCAGAGAGTGGCTCTCGCCCGGGCTGTTGCTGCCAAGCCGAAAATTCTTGTTTTGGATGATCCACTTTCAGCGTTGGATGTTGATACCGAAGCAATGGTTGAAGATGCGCTCCGGCATGTTTTGAAGGACACCACAGCCCTCATCGTCGCGCACCGTCCTTCCACGGTGATGTTGGCAGACAAAGTTGCACTGATGGAAGACGGTCGCATCACAGCATTTGGCACTCATCAAGAGCTGCTGCGCAGCTCTGAGCACTACCGATATGTCATTACCTCCCTGGACGCTGAGCAAAAAGAGCGGGAGGTGAACCTATGAGCATGTACGGCACTAACGACGAGGAGAGAACCGATCTAACTAAGGAAGAATCCAAGTATGTTCGGGCACGCTCACGCAAACTGCTCAGCTCACTGCTTAGGCCAATCAAGGCAAGAATCTATTTGGCAATTCTGCTTGGCGTCATTTCAACCGCGCTACGAGTTGCCGGACCTGCCCTGATTGCACTGGGAATTGACTGGGCGCTACCGAAAGCAATCACAAGTCAATACAGCGAGTTGTGGATAGTTGTGGGTGTTTATTTATCCGCAGCCCTGTCGACCTCTATTTTGACCTATCTCTTCCTCATGCTGACCGCACGACTAGCTCAGCAGATGCTTTTTGATTTGCGCAATCGCATGTTTGTTCACACTCAAAAACTTTCCGTTGAATTCCACGAGAGATATACGGCAGGCCGAGTTATTGCAAGACAGACCTCTGACCTTGAGTCAATCGCGGAGCTACTTTCTGGCGGTCTGAACGAGCTAGTTATCGGTGGTCTATTCATGACCTTCACTGCCGTAGCACTATTCATCCTGGATCCAACCTCCTTCTTGATTTTGCTTGGAGCACTATTACCCCTTGGCATTTTGACCCGCTGGTTCCAGGTCAAAACCAATCGCGGCTATCGCAAACAGCGCGTTGCCTCCAGCCGCTTGATTCAGTATTTCGTTGAGACAATGACTGGAATTAGGGCTGTTAAGGCTTTTAGAAAGGAAAAGCGAAACGAGCAACACTTTGGTGGTTTGGTTGAGGATTACCGAAAGCACAATGCTCACCTGATTCAACTCTTTGGTATTTATGATCCAGGGCTGATCATGATCGGCAACATCACGGTTGCCGCCATCTTGCTGTTCGGTGGTTACCGGGTTCTGGAGGGTTCACTGGGAATTGGGGTTTTGACTGCAGCAATTTTGTATGCCAGGAGATTCTTTGATCCAATGGAAGAAATTGCAATTTTCTATAACTCCTACCAATCAGCGGCTGCAGCACTGGAGAAAATCTCAGGAGTTCTAGAAGAAGAGCCGTCAGTTCCTGAACCAACTCAACCTGTGGCCCTAGCTAGCGCCAAGGGCGAAGTGGTATTTGATGCAGTGCAATTTCAATACTCGACCGGTCCAGTAATCCTGAAGAAGTTTGATCTGACTATTCCAGCTGGCCAAACCATTGCTTTAGTTGGCACTACCGGCGCGGGTAAGTCGACACTTGCCAAGTTGATTGCTCGCTTCTATGACCCCTCCGAAGGCAAGGTCTTGATTGACGGTGTTGATCTGCGCGACATCGCCAATCGTGATTTGCGGCGCGAGATTGTGATGGTTACCCAAGAGGCCTATCTGTTCTCAGGAACCGTCATCGAAAACATTCAACTTGGTCGACCCGATGCTTCTATTGAAGAGGTGATCGCAGCGGCCAAGGCTGTTGGCGCCCATGAATTTATTTCCAACCTGCCCGAAGGTTATGACACCGATGTAAATAAGCGCGGTGGTCGAGTTTCGGCTGGGCAGCGTCAGCTAATTTCCTTCGCACGAGCTTTTTTGGCAAATCCCGCAGTACTGATTCTGGATGAAGCAACTTCGTCTTTGGACATTCCATCCGAGCGGATGGTGCAGCTGGGGCTGAAGAGCCTGTTGGCTGGTCGAACTGCTGTGATAATTGCCCACCGCTTATCTACCGTTGCAATCGCTGACCGAGTTTTGGTGATGGAAGGTGGCGAGATTATTGAAGATGGGTCGCCCACAGCTCTAGCTGCAGGTACAGGAAAGTTTGCCCGGCTTTACAAGGCCTGGAAAGAATCACTGGTTTAGTTTTTCACCAGAGCAATTGCGGATAGCGGTTTCAGGGTAAGCGTAATTTTCCCGGCATTTACTTCGAAGACCTCGTCACTGAGCAAATCCAAATAGCTACCATCGGGCAGAGTGGTTTGAGCCTCAACGGTTTCTTCGGCTTCAGGGGAGACATTGACTATGAAGAAGCCCTTCCCCTCTCGCTCAAAGCCAAAAAGGTTTTCAGTCTGCAGGGTGTTAACTACTGCTGTTTGGTCCACCAAATCCCTAAACCGAATCATTTTTTCGACTGACGCCCAGCGATGCTGACAAATCCAATCCCGATCCTCATAGCTATTGTCAGATGTTGGATTTGTCGGGCAAGCAACCGCAGTGACCAAGCCATTTTCTTCGGTGGGACCTGCGTCATAGTCGAAGAAGTAATAAGAGGAGTAGAGCATTGGGGTGCCATAGGGCTCAGCCAGCATTAGCGAAGTTGCTAGCTCAAATTCACGCTGGTAGTTGAAATTTAAAGCCTGGCTGTTTCGTTCGGTGTCATGGTTAGAAATGAAAGAAATTGCTCGGTCGCTCGGTAGATATGAGTCAAACCTGGTTGCTGGATCAATGTAGCCAATGAGTTGGTCTTCAAAGTAGGAGCGCATGCTGCGGGCGTAGTCAAACTCCCAGATATAACCAAGATTTGAGTACTGCTCTGGTTGAATCGGCTCACCGGCTCCGCGAATCACTTCCAGCAAGAAGATGGTCTCTTCTGGCAAGGCAGAAACTATGGGCTCCAGATCGGATGGAGCAATATGCTTGGCAGCATCGATGCGGAAACCGGTCACCCCAAGATTCAGCAGGTCATTGAGGAAGCCAACGATTGTTGTTTGAACATTTGGTCTTGATTGGTCTAGGTCACTAAGGCCCAGTAGTTCACAAGTTTGAACCTGTTTGGCATCACCATAGTTTTCAATTGAGTTACCAGCCGTTAGTCCACAGTTATGAAAGTCTTCCGGTCCATAGAGGCCAGGGTAGTTGTACTTTTCAAAGCTGGTGCCAGCAAAACCAATGCCAGAATCTTGAGCAGTCATGTGATTGATCACAACATCTACTAAAACGTTTACGCCAGCTTGATCACATGTTTTGACCATGTTTTCAAAGTCAGATCTGTTTCCGAGCCTTGACTGCAGTTGGTAACTCACCGGTTGGTAAACCGTCCACCAAGCTGAGCCAACAATGTGCTCTTGCGGAGGAGAAACTAAAACCCAGTCAATGCCTTGATTCCCAAGACCCTCGCACTCGCTTGCTACGGACTGCCAGGGCCACATAAATAATTGCAGCCCAACTTGCGAACTAAAGGGTTGGTCTTGCTTTGTTGAACAGCCTGACAGTAGCAGCAGGCTAGTAGTCAACAGGGCGATAGTTCTTGCAGCGCGCATAGCAGCAATGGTAGCCGATAGGATTGGGGTTCATTCCAATCGGTAAGGGCAGTTTCAGGAGCATGATGAGCAAAATCAAAGTAGTCGGCAAAGTGGTCGACCTTGATGGTGACGAGATGACCAGAATTATCTGGCAGGAAATCAAAGACAAACTAATACTTCCATTTCTGGATGTGGAAATTGATTACTACGACTTGTCAATTCAGAATCGTGATGCAACCGATGATCAGGTAACCATTGACGCGGCGAACGCAATTCGCAAACACGGCGTCGGAGTAAAGTGCGCAACTATCACTCCGGATGAGGCACGAGTAGAAGAATTTGGTCTGAAAAAGATGTGGAAGAGCCCGAACGGGACAATCCGAAACATCCTTGGTGGGGTAGTTTTCCGAGAGCCAATTATCATTTCAAACATTCCAAGACTGGTTCCAGGCTGGACCAAGCCGATTGTGATTGGTCGTCACGCCCACGGCGACCAGTACAAAGCCACTGACTTCAAAGTTCCTGGTGCAGGAACCGTCACAATCACCTATACCCCAGCCGATGGCTCACCAGCCCAAACCATGACGGTTGCCGAATATCCAGCAACGGGTGGAGTTGCGATGGGTATGTATAACTACATCGACTCAATCAAGGATTTTGCAAGATCATCTTTCAACTACGGACTATCCCGTGGCTTCCCTGTTTACATGTCCACTAAAAACACGATCTTGAAGGCCTACGATGGCGCCTTCAAGGACACCTTCCAAGAAATCTTCGACACTGAATACAAGGCCAAGTTTGAAGCAGCAGGGCTGACCTACGAGCACCGGCTAATCGACGACATGGTGGCGTCGGCTCTGAAGTGGGAGGGCGGCTACGTCTGGGCTTGCAAGAACTACGACGGTGACGTTCAGTCTGACACCGTGGCTCAAGGCTTTGGCTCACTGGGCCTGATGACCTCAGTCCTTTCAACCCCAGATGGCAAGACAGCTCTGGCTGAGGCGGCCCACGGAACTGTGACTCGCCACTACCGTCAGTGGCAAAAAGGTGAGAAGACATCCACCAATCCCATTGCATCTATCTTTGCTTGGACCCGGGGACTTATGCACCGCGCGAAGTTGGATGGCACTCCAGAAGTGGATAACTTTGCTAAGACTTTAGAGGATGTCGTAATCAAGACAGTAGAAGCAGGTCACATGACCAAGGACCTTTCAGCTTTGGTGGGACCGGGGCAGGCTTGGGAAACCACCGAGGAATTTATGGCAACTCTGGCTGAAAATATGAAAGCACGGATGGCCTGATTATCCAGCCAAACTAGGTTGTGGAAAACTCCCTGCAGAAAACTGCGGGGAGTTTTATTTTGCCTGCATGAAATTTAGAAATGTACTACTAATTGCTCTCTTATCCTCTGCAACTCTTTTACCAATGCCTTCCCAAGCCAATGAGGTTTGCGTAAATGGTATTTGCACAAAAACCTTTCAGTACACCGGCAGCCATCAAACCTGGGCAGTTCCAACTGGGATAACCGAGATTCAGGTTCGACTTTACGGTGCTGCGGGTGGTCGGGGAGGGGCAGGAGGCTCAGTCACGGCAACCGTCAGAAATTTACCGTCCCAGATTTTTATCTTTGTTGGAGGAAGAGGCATCGAAGGGGCCAATGTCGCTGGTGGCTTCAACGGAGGTGGGGCAACTGCCGGTGCTCGCGGCAACGAAGGAAGCGGCGGTGGAGCGAGCGACATTCGCTTTGGATTGAGCTTGAACGAAAGAGTCGTGGTGGCAGGCGGCGGCGGTGGATCCGGTGGATTTGCTGGAGCGATGGGTGGAGCCGGTGGTGGTCTTGTCGGTGAGTGGGGAGGTTCTGGCCAAGCTGGCGGTGGTCAGGGCGGCTCTCAAACTGGTGGTGGAAACCCAGGCTATTCGAATGGTGGCAGTGCTGGTACCGCCGGCAGTTTTGGTCAAGGCGGTAGAGGTGGTTTCAGCTACAACGCCGGTGGTGGAGGTGGCGGCGGCGGTTGGTACGGCGGAGGTGGCGGTGGAGCAGACGATGACAGCTGTTGTTCCGATGGTGGCGGCGGAGGCGGCGGCTCTTCCTATGCGAGCGCACAACATACGCTGAATGTCCAGCACCAAACTGGTGTCAATAGTGGTGATGGCCGAATCGAAATTAGTTATAAGCAGCTGCTAACTGTCACTTCGTTTACCGGCAGCCAGGTGAGCGCGAGTGTCATTGAGTTCAACCTGACAATCAGTGATGTAATTACTGGACTTCAGCAACACGATTTTCAAGTATCAGATTCCAACTGCACAATTGACAAAATTCAGATAGACGCAAACAGCGCGCGGGTCGAACTTAAGTCGTGCGTAGATGATTTAGTTAGCCTAACTCTCTTAGCAAACTCCCTGGCCGATGGTACAAAGGGGCCAGGGGTAGCAACCACAGCGAGTGTCAATTTTGACACCGTAGCCCCCGACTTTACTTGGCTGCAAAGCCCTGAGCTGTTTAGTGAGGCTGCTTTTAGCTTGGGATTTTCTTTGACTGACGGTCAAGTCGTCGTTGACAACTTTGATCTAGGTACATGTTTGGGCGAGATACAAGAAGGGGAGCTGGTTATCTCGTATTGCCCCGATGGTCAACACCAAATTAAGCTTTTGAAAAATCAACTCAGTGACAACTGGGGAAACACTGGACCTGCGCAAGATGTTGCCTTGGCTTTTGAAGTTGACACCCTACCGCCGATGGCATGGTGGTCAGAAGTTGAAGTCTCCAATACAAAACCTGAGACTTTTTCCTCAACACTGACGTTTTCTGAGTGGGTCGACTTTGACCCAGCCGCGGTTGAGTTCAAAACCGATCAAGATTGCCAAAGTAGCTATCAGGCTGCACCGATGGGTTGGACCTATTCGGCAACCTGCGGTTATGCGCAGGTCGAATGGATGTTGCCGGTAGATAGTTTGGTTGACCGGGCGGGACACAGCGGCCCAGGCACTGCGGTCGTTGCATCCTTTGCACTGGTCAAACCAGCACCCGAAGTATTGCCAGTAGTTATCCCGCCCGCAGTGATTCCAACAGAGCAGAGCTCAGAACAACCTGCGCCAAGCATTGAGCTCCCGGCCGTAATTGCTCCAGTTGAGATAGTTGGCCCGATTATCCAGGATGAAATTACCCCCGCTCCTTTGGAAGTTGAGATTGTAGATGAATCTACAAGTCCAACTCGAACTGAAGAGGCCGTTGAAGAACAACTTCCTGAAGTGTCCGAACAATTTCTCAGTGACGAAGTTATTTCAGATGAAGTGATTTCCAAGCAATTACCTAGTCTTGCTGAAACACGAGAAGACCTCAATTTCTCTCTGGCAATGCTGGGACTGCTCGCGATGCTAATTCTCGGCGTTGGAGTAAGAATCCTGCTTAGCGGAAAATAATTGTTCTTTGTCCGTCAAGCAATACTCTGTGTTCGGCCAACCACCTGATGGCCTGGGTAAGAGTTTTGCTTTCAGCATCCTGACCGATTTGAACAAGCGCCTGCTTAGATGAGGCGTGGTCAACTCTGGTCACATTTTGCTCAATGATTGGACCTTCATCTAGTTCTTCAGTGACAAAGTGAGCGGTAGCGCCAATTAGTTTCACTCCGCGAGCATGGGCTTGAGCGTAAGGGTTTGCACCCTTGAAGCCAGGGAGAAATGAGTGATGAATGTTGACAATTCTTCCCGAAAATTCTTGGCAAAACTCTGGGGAAAGGATCTGCATAAACCTTGCCAAAACTATGAGTTCAATTTTCTCTTGGTGTATGTAATTTCGAAGATTCTGTTCGAATCTAGCCTTGTCTGCTGGACTGTTTATCTCAGAGCTCTCAAACTCAACCTCATAAAACCTAGCTAGGGGAGCGAGCTCGGCATGGTTTCCAAATATCTTGGCGATTTGAATTGGTAGTTGTCCTGATCGCTGACGAAAAAGGATGTCGTTTAGACAGTGGGCTGCTTTTGAAACCAGAACTAGGGTGCGGATGGGACGACCAACGTAATCGAGCACATATTCCAGTTGGAAATCGTCAATTATTTTCTCGATTTGCTTCTCGAAATCTGCCTTCGAAATTGCGGCTTCAATTTGTAGACGCATGAAGAACCGGTTTGTGTCCACAGAGGTGTACTGCTGACTCTCCGTGATGTTGCCGCCTGCCTCAACGACAGCCCCTGAGATCGCGTGGACGATCCCTGGACGATCTGGGCAGACAAAGGTCAAAACCCAGTGCTCTGTGCTGGTCATCGGACAATCCTATTCAGTGGCATGGGGCCGAGGGCCTACTCCCAAGAGTAAACTGGCGCACATGCCGATAAATCCTCTTCACACCGCACCGCTCTCCCAGGTAGATCCCGAAATCGCCCAGGTTCTGCAGCAAGAACTTGATCGGCAGCGAGGAACCCTTGAAATGATTGCTAGTGAAAACTTTGTTTCAAGGGCAATCTTGCAAGCTCAGGGCTCTGTCCTAACAAACAAATATGCCGAAGGGTACCCAGGCAAACGCTATTACGGCGGTTGTGAAGTGGTTGATGTTGCAGAGAACCTTGCTCGCGATCGAGCGAAGCAGCTTTTTGGTGCGGAGCACGCCAACGTTCAGCCGCACTCAGGTGCAACGGCAAATGCTGCCTTGATGATGGCGCTGGCCAATCCCGGTGATCGAATTCTCGGTCTTTCATTGGCACACGGTGGGCATCTAACTCACGGTATGAAGTTGAACTTTTCCGGCAAAATGTATGAGCCGCACGCCTATGAGCTTCACCCAGATACCTATTTAGTAGACATGGATATCGTTCGACAGCGCGCACTTGAAACAAAGCCTGCTGTTTTGATTGCTGGTTGGTCTGCCTATACTCGCCATCTTGATTTCGCAGCTTTCCGCTCAATCGCCGATGAGGTTGGAGCGAAGTTGTGGGTTGACATGGCTCACTTCTCTGGATTGGTTGCAGCGGGGCTTCACCCATCTCCGGTGCCATATGCCGATGTTGTTTCAACTACCGTTCACAAGACCCTGGCTGGTCCAAGATCAGGTTTGATTCTTTGCAAAGAGGAATGGGCGAAGAAAATTGATTCTGGAGTCTTCCCGGGTCAACAGGGTGGACCACTTATGCACGTGGTAGCAGCTAAGGCGGTAGCTTTCAAGGCCGCGATGACCGCAGAGTTCAAAGAGCAGCAGCAGAGAACTCTGGACGGAGCAAAAATCTTGGCGGAGAGACTAATGCAACCGGATGTTGTGGGAGCCGGTGTCGCTGTCTTGACCGGCGGAACTGATGTTCACTTAGTGCTAGTTGATCTAAGAAACGCGGCAATCGATGGTCAGACCGCTGAAAACATTCTTCATGAAGCCGGTGTAACTGTAAATAAAAACTCGGTGCCAAATGATCCTCGTCCTCCGATGGTGACCTCTGGTATTCGAATTGGAACCGCAGCACTAGCAACCCGCGGTTTCGGAAAGAGTGAATTCACAGAGGTCTCTGACATCATCGCGAAGGCGCTGTTGCCAGGCGCAGATTTGGCTTCTTTGCGCAAGCGAGTGCAGGCTCTCACCGAAGCCTTCCCACTCTATGAAGGCTTAGAGAACTGGTAGTTTCTTGAGCGCAGTAATCCTTGATGGCAAGAAAACGGCAGGCTTAATCAAGCAAGAACTGCGCGAACAAGTCCTCAGCCTTAGCAGTAAACCAGGTCTTGGAACCTTGCTGGTTGGTGATGATCCTGGTTCGGTCGCTTACGTTGCAGGAAAACATCGCGACTGTGCAGAAGTTGGTATGCAATCAGTCAGGATTGATTTACCGTCTTCTGCAACGCAAGCGGACGTCATGAGCGCCGTTCAGCAGCTAAACAGCGCCAAAGAAGTCACCGGCTATATAGTGCAATTACCTCTTCCCAATCAGATGAACACCAGAGCTATCTTGGAGGCAATTGATCCGGCCAAGGATGCCGACGGCCTACACCCCATCAACCTGGGCAAATTAGTGATGAATGTTTCTGGGAAATTTGACGCTCCGCTGCCCTGCACGCCAGCCGGAATTGTTGAATTACTTCGACGCTACGACGTAAAACTATCTGGTGCGAAAGTAGCCATTCTGGGTAGGGGCTTGACGGTTGGTCGGCCGCTTAGCCTTCTTTTGTCATCTAAGGCAGTGGATGCAACTCCTGTACTTCTTCATAGCGCCAGCATAAACATCGCGGAAGAAGTAAGACAGGCAGACATTGTGGTGGCCGCCGTCGGCCAACCTAGCTTTGTAAAGAAAGGTTGGATAAAGCCAGGGGCTGCTTTGTTGGATGTTGGAATCACGCGCACGGCAGAGAAGTTGGTGGGCGATGTTGATCCAGCTGCCGCCGAGGTCGCTGGTTATTTTTCCCCAAACCCAGGTGGGGTTGGCCCCATGACGCGTGCAATGTTAATTGCCAACGTTCTAAAGCTAGCTACCAAAGTCTTTTAGAGCGTCAAAGCGCGGATCAATTGGTCTCTCATGATTGTGAGTCCCAACATCTAATTTCTCCCCACAGTCAGCACACAAACCCAGGCAGTCTTCGCTACATAGGGGCTTGATTGGCAAATTGGGGACCACCGCATCAATAATCGCTTGCTCAAGATCAACTCGGTCTTGCTGAATTACGAAGTCATCTTCTTCCTGCGGGTGATAGTGAAATAGCTCTTGGATCTCTATCTCAATTTCCTCTTGCATGGGTTCTAAACAGCGCGAGCACTCGGTATCGGCGAATGAGTCACCGTTTACTGTCACAAGAATCCCCTCATGAACAGATTCCAGACGAACGGAAAGTTTGAGTTCCCGACCCTTGGGAATAGCAACAATCTCTGTTCCCAGCGGCTGAACAAGCTCGTGCACCAGTTCTAACTCTTTCATGGTGCCTGGTTTTTGAATGAGGTCTTTTACTTGAATCTGCAGACTCACTTGCCCACCTTTGTGCGCAGGGCTTCCAACACAGTCTTTGTTACGTGCCTTGAAACATCACCACCGAGGCTAGCAACTTCTCTGATGAGTGAAGATGAAGTTTGACTAAAGGCTGGCTCAGTTGGCAAAAAGACGGTTTCGACCCCAGTCAGATCGCGGTTCATGCTGGCAAACTGCAGTTCGTAATCCAAATCAGCTGCTGTGCGAAGACCTTTGATAATGATTTGCGCTGACAGCCTCTTGGCTTCGGTTGCCAAAAGTCCCTCTTGCAGCGATCTAACTTTCACCGAATCTAGTCCCAACTCCATCAAGGATTTTTCAATTAGTTCTATTCGCTCAGCAACGCTAAAAAGACTCCGCTTGTTCGGGTTATGAACAACCAGAACTGTCAGATCAGAAAATGCCTGTGCGCGCTTGATGACTGAGAGGTGTCCAAGAGTGATTGGGTCAAATGAGCCCGGATAGATTGCGATAGCCACCGGATAAGGTTAGTCGTTTCCGTCCAGAACTAGAACTGGCTGCGGATTGCCCATAAATCAGGAAACACTGGGCGGAATAGTGTGCTGGCTAGATAGCCAACTCCGCTAGAGCCACCCGAACCCATTTTCTTTCCGATTGTTCGCTCCACCATTTTTACGTGGCGGTAGCGCCATTCTTGGAAACCCTCATCTAAGTCCACTAGCGCTTCACCAATCATTGACGCTTCCGCATCATTTCGGTGCAGAGTAATTAGCGCCTGCTGAACGCCTTCGTGCTCTTGCCAAGGCTTGGTCACATCCCGCTCAAGCGCATCCTTCGGCATTGGATGTTTAGTACTGAAGTAGCGCAGGGCCGAGTCCCAAAGTGAGCGTCGCAGCATTGCATCCTCGACCCGTTTTCTGGCGGCGGAGCCCGGTATTAGGTGCTCGGCCATTCCCATGCCTGTGCTCTTATCCGCGTCAGCTCCGGCTTGATCGCGTCTTCCCAACACTGCTTCTAACTCTCGAAACTGCGCTGACTGAAAGCCGGAGGCTGAGCTGAGTCTGGCTCGGAAAGAATTGAACTGAAGCGGGGTCATAGTTTCGAGGATGTCGAGTTGAGCTACGCAGGTCTTCATGATGGTTCGGATTCTGCCAAGTAGCGCTAGCGATCGATGGGTCTGGCCAGCCTCTAAGGATTTTTGAAGCGCGGAGGCCTCGTGGAGAATTTGCTTGAACCAAAGTTCGTATACCTGGTGGATTGTGATAAAAAGAAGCTCGTCATGCTCAGGACCGTCACTCAATGGCTGCTGCAGCTGAAGTAGTTCATCGACTTTTAGATACGAGATGTAAGTTATGTGTTTTTGGTGGTCCATGACTTCCTAAGTTACGCGGCTAGAGCCTTCATTGACGCTTTTGTATTCGCCCGATTCCACCAGTTCTTTGAGGCGCCTGAATCCCTCGTAGACCTCTGAGTAGCTAGTTGGCAGGGGAGAGATTCCAAGTCTGATTGCACCTGGTTCTCGATAATCTGGAATTACCTTTTTCAGTTTCCTGAGGGCGTTGGCAATTTGCTTGGCATCTTTGTGCTGCAGGATGATGTGGCCACCACGCTTGTTGGCAGCCCGTGGGGTAGCTAGGGTGAAACCTAGTTCAGCGAGCCACTGGTCATACAGATCAATCATCAGCTGAGTTCCTGCCGAGGCCTTTTCATTGATTTTCTTGATCCCAGCACTGCCAATCATTTCAAAGGCGACTTCGACGGCCCGGATGCCAACAATGGATGGGCTGGCAATCTGAAATCCCCGAATTTGGTTAGTGGGTTCAAAAAAAGCACCCATTTCAAATTGTTTATCTTGGGCAAACCAACCTTGGATGGGAACCTGAAGTTTCTCTTGCAGTTCCTGCTTTACAAACAACCACGCAGGGGAGCCGGGTCCTGAGTTGCCGTACTTATAAGTGCAACCAACCGCCAGCTCAACACCATTTTCCTCAAAATTGAGCTCCACCGAACCAATCGCGTGGGAGCAATCCCAAACCACATAGATTCCTTTTCTTTTGGCGAGCTCGGTAATGCCCTTTATGTCTTGCTTTACACCAGAGCGGTAGTTAACGGCCTGCATTGTCAGCAGCGCTACATCATCGCTGAGGTTTGGCTCCAGTGCAGCCAAAGAAATTTCCTCGTGCTCGCTGTCAATCTCCACCGCGCCTGGTCCACCCATCCCATCGCTGTTTAGGGTGATCAGCTGAAGATCGAACTGGTTAGCAATTCCTTGGAGAATGTAGCGATCGGTGGGGAAATTGGCTGAGTCAATGATTATCTTTTTGCGTCCCGGGTTTGCCTTGATTGCTGCAACACAAAGCTGGTAAAAGTTGACGGAGGTGGTGTCGCAAACCAATGTTTGATCGGGCTTTGCCCCGAGAGCGGTTTTCGCTAGCAGATCACCCGCCACTTGCGCTTGATCAATCCAGTGTGACCAGCCGTCCACCAACTCTTTTCCCCACTCCTCAACCAAGAAAGAGTTGATTTTTTCAATTGTGGCCTTGGGGAGCCTGCCTAGGGAATTCCCATCCAGGTAGCAAATTTCAGGATCGGAAATTACAAAAAGTTCACGAAATTTAGCTAGGGGATCTTCTCGGTCGAGTTCTGCAACAGACTCGGCACTCCAGATGGCAGCTTTGCTCACCCCTCCACTCTACTCAAACCAGCAGCTGGTGCTTTGCGAGTTCTGCGTAGAGGGGGGTTGATTTGACGAGCTCTGAGTGAGTGCCCATGCCGACCACTCTGCCGCGCTCGAGCACGATGATTAGGTCTGAGTCGACTACGGTCGACAGGCGGTGAGCAATTACAACCAACGTTCTATTTTGAGCAACCGCATCAATCGCTTCGCGCATTCGCTGCTCGTTTGGTCCGTCAAGCGCAGAAGTTGATTCATCCAGAAGGAGAATTGGTGGCTTTGCCAACAGGGCTCTTGCAATCGCCAGTCTTTGACGCTCACCACCAGAGAGCATGATGCCGCTTTCGCCGACTTCAGCGTCCAACCCTGCTGCATCGCGATTTAGCACTTCCGTGAGGTTAACTTGTCTGAGTACGTCTACCAACTGATCATCAGTAGCGTCTGCCTTACCAAGTAGTAAGTTGTCACGAATACTGCCCGCTAAAACTGGTGCATCTTGTTCGACGTAGCCAAGCTGTTCGCGCAAAGTTTGGCGGGAAAATTCAGTGACATTTTGTCCATCGAGCAAAATTGCTCCCCCGGTAGGTTCATAGAAGCGCTCTATCAGAGAGAAGATGGTCGATTTACCAGCTCCTGAAGGCCCAACCAGCGCTACTCGCTGACCCCGATCTATTCTGAAGTTCACATCATGCAGAATCTGCTTGGTGTCTCCATCTTCGGTCGGGTAGTGAAAGTCAATTTGTTTGAATTCGATGGCAGCTGTGTTACTAGCTAGGCGGTGCTCTGCTTGGCTGCCGCTTTCTTCCTCATCCAAAACCATAATTTCTTGAATTCGCGCTAGCGCTCCCAGTGCGCCCATCACTGAGGTGTAAGCGCCAAATGCTGAGATGAGCGGTCCAATCATGAAAAAGAGCAGGATCACAAAAGTAACCAGCGATGAAATAGTCGTCGCTCCGGTGGCAACTCTCAGACCGCCCAGACCAAGAACCACAATGAAAGCGGTATTAAAAGCGACTTGAGCGATTGGCGCTACTGCAGCTGACAGTCGCGCAATTGACAAGCCTTGGTCGTAGGCTGCCTCAGCGTCCTTATAAATCTCTTGGCTCTCTCGCTCTTCCGCGCGAGAAGCTCTGATTGTGCGAATCGCACTGAGCGCTCTTTCCACGCTCGCTGACATCTGACCAACTTTTTGCTGAGCCTTGGTTGTGGCACTGCGGATTTTTCTGCCCGTGAAGGCAATTGCTCCGACCGCCGTAAACACAACGAGTAGCGTTGAGCCCAATAGCAATGGATCAATAAATGCCATCACGATGATGGCCCCAAAGAATTGCAAGAGCCCGCCCAGGGCATCTACTAAACCTTGGGTTAGTACCGCTTTCAGCAGAGTGGAGTCAGAACCAACTCGGGAAACCAAATCACCTGTTCTTCGGCGGTCATACTGCCAAATGGGTAGACGAAGCAACCTGGCAACCAGTGCCTTACGAGTGCTGAGCACGACGCCCTCACCTGTCTTATATAGAAGGTAAAACTGGAAGGCGTTGATCAAGGCAGAGCTGATGATGAGCGCAATAATGGCAATAGCCAGAGTTTGTATTTCTCGATTTTCTTCTACCGCTGAAATCAACTGCCCAATCAATAGGGGTTGCCCTAGTGCAAGCAAAGAGCCAATCATCGATAAAACGATTGCGAAGGTTAGTACTTTCCTATATGGCCGAAGGTAGGGGAAAAGATCCTTGAGCTGAGCTCTTGGCCCCTTGTACTCCCGCGACTTTGGGTTCTGAGTCGGGTCTGAATAATATTCGCTCACGCTTTACTTAACCTTTTCCTGGTGAAAGCCACTTCCAAAAACCTGCTCATTCAGCAGGAAATTTATCTCGGTGAAAGCCAGTGCTTCAGTGTAGGCGGTGTTTTTGCTAAAGCGCTGATAGTCCAGTTTTGGCAAAATCCCTACGATTTCTGGGTCTCTCGCCTTCAAAAACATAAGAGTGGTGTTCTTTTTCGGTGGGAACTCGGACAGCACTTTCCCGCAGCCATAGCCAAACACTCGCACGGCCAGCTCTGCCTGCTCAGGGGATACCTTCCTAATTAGTGCGTTGTCAGGCACCACGACTTGCTTGCGCAGAGTCTCCTTGCGCTGCCAAATCTGAAAGCAGGTGCGCAGATTGTTTGCCTGCCTAACCGGCACTCCACCTTCGTCTTCGTATGCCACAAAGACATCGACATCCAGTAGTTTGTGAAATCTTCTGTCTAGTCGATTTTCTACGCTCCATTTGCGCCACGACCTTGGCACCAGGAAACAGATGTAGTCGCTGAAGTTTGCCGCATGATTAAAGAATGGAATCGCCAAGGCATTGTTTCTGCCAAATGGCGGATTTGAAATTGTTACGAGATTTTTGCTTTGTGGTGTGAAGTCCAGGAAGTTACGTTTTTGAACCTTTGAGTGCTTGGGAAATAGATCAACCGAAACAATTTCTTGTACTCCCTTTAGCTGAAGTGCCTCAATAAAACTTCCGTTTCCTCCGGCCGGCTCCAAAAAGCTCTGCTGTGCGAATTTGGGGATTACCTGACTAGCCATTTCAACTAACTCACTAGCGAGCGAACGAGGGGTGTAATACTGCTCTTTACCCGTTATACGCCTATTGCCCAATGGCTTCTTCACTAGAAAACCATATCAATATCTTGGAAATTAGCATCAGGTAGTAGTCTTATCTGCTGCCCACTGGGGCGAGATGGAGAACCAATTGCTGCAACAACCTGCCGATGACTCAGTCATTTGGGCTAAGAATCTAACCAAGAAGTACAAAGACTTTGTCGCAGTCGATGGCATTGATTTTGAGGTAAAGCGTGGGGAGTCCTTTGGACTACTGGGCCCAAATGGCGCCGGAAAATCCACCACCATGAAGATGATTTCCTCTGTGTCTCAGCGCACTGAGGGAGATTTGAAGATTTTGGGTAAAGAGCCAAACACCCATGGGCCTGAGATTCGAGCGCACCTTGGAGTGGTTCCACAAAAGGATCTGCTAGATCGAGAACTTAAGGTCTGGGAGAACATCTACACCTACGGTCGCTATTTCGGTCTTTCTCGAAAGTTCCTAAAGCCGAAGGTTGATGAGCTGCTGGAATTTGCTCAGCTAACAGAAAAGAAAAACTCTAAGGCTGATGATCTATCCGGAGGTATGCAGCGAAGACTTGCTATTGCCAGGGGCTTGGTAAATGAACCAGAGATTTTGCTGCTGGATGAGCCAACTACTGGGCTTGATCCGCAAGCACGCCACGTTTTATGGGACAGACTGTTTCGCCTAAAGGAGCAGGGAGTTACCCTCGTAATCACCACCCACTACATGGATGAGGCCGAACAGCTTTGTGATCGCCTGATTGTGATGGATAAAGGCAAGATCATGGCGGAGGGATCCCCAGCCGATTTGATTAGGCAGTATTCCTCCAAGGAGGTAGTCGAGGTTCGATTCGGTACTGACAAGAACGAGCAGACGGCAGAGCGGCTGCGGGGGATGGCGGAGCGAATTGAAGTGCTGCCAGATCGCATCCTGCTCTACACCGACAAGGGTGAAGAACTGCTGGCCAAAATTATGGACTCGGGACTGCACCCCGTTACATCACTGGTGCGAAGAAGTTCGCTGGAGGATGTGTTCTTGCGTCTAACCGGAAGAAGTTTGGTGGATTAGTGTCCGATCTAAAGTTTCAGCCTGGTCGCGCGGTCGATCCCCAAAAAGCTATTCGCTGGGGGTCACTGCGGGTTGCTGAATACCGAATTTACTCAATGTCAAAGTGGATGGGCTCGGTAATTGCATACGGATTAGGCAATCCGATTTTGTATTTGATTTCTGTTGGCCTTGGCATCGGGGCTTTGGTTGATGCTAACTCGGCCGGTCAGAGTGTTCTGGGGGTTAGCTACCTGCAGTTTGTTGCCCCGGCACTCCTGGCGGCGGCCGCTATTCAGGGAGTCATGGATGAAGTGACATTCCCAACCCTGGACGGATTTGTCTGGGACAAGTTGTTTTATGCAATCAATGCAACATCGGTTTCTGCCTACCAGATCGCCAACGGTGTGATGCTAGCGGCGCTCGCCAGAGGTATGTTCACAGTTGTTTTGTATCTCGCGGTCTTGGTTGGCTTTGGGGCAATACCCCTGACTTCGGTCTTACCACTGCTACTGTCTTCGATGTTTGCAGCCTGGGCCTGGTCCACCGTCATGTTGGCCGTAACAGCGCGGCTTGAACGGGACGAGGGTTATTTCGCAATCATCGGTCGCTTCGTTATTGCTCCAATGTTCCTATTCTCAGGAACTTTTTATCCACTGCAATTGATGCCGATCTACCTGCAGCCGATTGGATGGGTATCCCCGTTTTGGCACTCTGCAGAGCTGGGCAGAACGCTGAGTTACGGGGCTGAGTTGGCTCCAGAAATGTTTGCCGTCCACATCGGATACCTACTTCTTCTCGTGGTGATTGGTTTGGCGTTTGCCTATCCAAAGTTCAAGCAAAGGCTTGCCAGATGATCACACAAGTATTGGTCTCGCAAGCGGTTGCCATCGCTGAAAAGCGAAGAAATAACCCGACAGCTTCTGTTTACTCTGGACGAGCCAGAATGATGCTGGAACGCGCGCTCTATGCGGCAAAGAGCTCTAATTGGCTGGTTATTTTTTCTGGCTTTTTTGAACCCGTCTTTTATCTACTTGCCTTTGGTTTCGGAATTGGACAACTAATTGGCAACGTCACTGATGGCAATGGTGATCCTGTCACTTACGCAGCTTTCATCGCTCCTGCACTACTTGCAACGTCGGCAATGAATGGTGCAATTTATGACTCGACCTGGAATGTCTTTTTCAAAATGCACTTTGGCAAGATTTATCAGGTAATGCTTTCAAGCTCGATGGGGCCGCTCGACATTGCCCTGGGAGAGATTACTTGGGCACTGCTGAGAGGTTTGGTTTACTCCCTGGGCTTTATGGCAATCGTATTTCCGCTGGGTTTAATTACTGACGCTTGGGGCCTTTTGGCAATTCCAGCAGCCACGCTCATTGCATTTGGCTTCGCCTCGTTTGGAATGGCGATTACTTCTTACTTCCATTCATTTCAGCAAATGAATTGGCTGAACTTCTTCCTGCTACCAATGTTTTTGTTCTCTGGAACCTTCTTTCCGGTCAGTGTGTTTCCGCAGTGGATTCAGGTGATAGTGCAAGCGCTGCCGCTATGGCAGGGAGTTGAGCTGGTGCGATCGCTCACGCTGGGAATCATCAACTGGGGACTGCTTGGCCACGTCGCTTATTTCCTGGTGATGATTATTGGGGGAATGTGGTTCACTACCGTTCGCCTGAAAGCCTTGTTTATGCGCTAGGGGCAAGCCGCTCTGTAAATTGTCCGTCCCGTTCCCTAGACTCAAGAAGTCAAAGATTGGGGCAGTGTGGCTAGGGTTCTTCGGCTATTTTTAGCTTTTCTAGTTTCTTTAGTGGTTGGGGCTGGGTCTCCATTAGTTGCAAGCGCAGATACTTTGCGATTGACATACATGGTGATGCCGGTCGAAGGCTATTCACAGCAGGTCCGCGCAGAGATTTCTCAACTGGGCGAGTATCCAGAAGCTCAACTTGGGATGATTGACAATCTCTTTATTGTCGATCTGTTGCCAGAAGATGCAGCAAAGTTATCAACTAGTCCGAATGTCGCTTTTCTAGAGCTTGACCAAGCCATAACAATTACAGACATTCAGTCCCCGACTCCATCTTGGGGGTTAGACAGAATAGATGGAGCTCTTAACAATGGATTTAGCTACCCAGCAAGTGCCGGAGAAAACGTTAGGGTTTATGTTTTTGACACAGGCGTCGCTGGTGATCACCCGGACTTAGCGGGTCGAGTTTCCAAAGGTTTTGATGTTATAGGTTCAGATCAAGCGAACACTGATTGCCACTACCACGGCACTCACGTGGCTGGCACTATTGCTGGATCAAACTTTGGACTTGCGAAAAAAGCTTCCATTATTCCTTTGAGAGTTTTGGGCTGCACTGGTTCCGGCAGTACCACTGGAATTCTTCGCGCTATCAACTGGGTAATTGCTACTCACCCCGCCGGAGTGCCTGGTGTTGCCAATCTGAGCTTGGGTGGAATGCGTAATCAGTCATTCAACACAGCAATTGCGGCCATGGTTGACAAAGGTATTACCACGGTCGTTGCGGCTGGTAACTCTCGTGCTGATGCTTGTGGCTATTCTCCTGCGTCTACCCCCGAGGCAATTAGCGTGGGCGCTACCGATCGCTTTGACACTCGTGCTTCTTTCTCGAATTTCGGTGACTGCGTTGACATCTTTGCCCCCGGTGTAGGCATTGCTTCAGCCAACGCAAGAAATTACTCATCACCGGTTTTGCTTTCGGGCACATCCATGGCTTCCCCACACGTTGCTGGCATTGCAGCCTTGATTCTGGGTTCGAGTCCACACGCGACTACTGCTCAGGTGGAAGCTCGTATATATGAAATGAGCATCCCTGGAGTTATCAATAACTCTTTGTCTATTCGAGGTAACCGACTGGCTATTTCTCCAAGCGTAAATCCAGCGCCTATTGCGGTTTTGCCAGGTTCTCCAACTGGCATAACGGTAAAGCAAGTCGGCCAGGGTTTTGTCGAGTTTTCGTGGGCTGAGGTGCCCGGCGCCTCTGCCTATCAAGTTGAATACAGAAAAGAGTCTCAGAACTCCTTTACATCGGCCAGGACTACAGAGAGCAGCTTTAGAGTAAGTGGCTTGAGCGGGGGAGAGCTCGCCTATATAAGGGTTAGCTCGGTCACCGCTACTGGATTGACCAAATTTACCCCGGTGGTCAGTGGTCGATCGCTTATCCAGGCACCGTCATCGGTAGTGGGTCTAGCAGTAACCGCAACGGCTAAAAACGCGGCTCTGATTTCATGGAACCAACCTGCTTCGCTAGGTGGCGCTTCCTCAGTCCAGTATCGCGTCGAAATGAAAACTACTGGTGATTGGCAGTCAATTCAAACTGGACCTCAGCGGCAACTTTCTGTCTCCGATCTAAGATTTCCACACTCTTTCAGGGTCAGCGCTTTCAATGAAGTCGGCTCGGCAAATCCTTCGCCAGAAGTGGTCTTCGATCCGCAGCTGGTCTATCTAGTGAGCGACCTCTCGGCTATTCCGAGTGGCCGCACAGTTAACATCAGCTGGACCTCAGATGCGCCAGCTGGCACCAGCTTTGAAGTTTCGCTGGTTCGCAACCTTGGTTCGGTGGTGGATAGAACAATTTCCATAATTGGAACTCAGGCTCGCTTGGATGGGCTAACTCGACTCACGGACTATCGAGTGTCGGTGACCGCAATTGGTCAAATTCGCGGCGTGAGCGCTGCGACAAGTTTCAGCACCAGCGCTTTTGCGCCTGAGCCTCCAAGGGCGCTGTCGGCAACCAAGCAGACCAGCGGGTATTTACTTCGGTTCGCAGCACCTACCGATGACGGCGGTTCTGCAGTGACTGGCTATCGGTTAGAGCAGCTGGTTGCTGGTAACTGGACAGTGGCTCAGACCGGCAAGGCGCTTGAGTTTGTGGTGGCTGATCCCGCAAGAGGTCAAAGCCAGGACTTTAGATTAATTGCGATCAATGCAATTGGCGAATCAACTCCGAGTGGAACTCTACGAGTCACCACTCCGGCTCAAGTTGCTAGCCCACCGCAGCTGCTTGTGGGTGAGCTACTGGCTGATGGTCGAGTGCGCCTGAGTTGGCAAGCGCCGCTGGATGACGGTGGAGCACAAGTCACAAGCTACCGAATAGAAGTAATGCGTGGAACAAGTTGGTCGACCTGGAACAATGTCTCGGGTCTTTTCGCCCTTACCGAAGTCTTGCCAAAGGGCACCAATGTAACTTATCGCGTGCTGGCAAACAACAGGGCAGGATCTTCCTTCCCTTCCAACACTGTCTCTGTTGAACGCTCCAAATCAGTTCCCGCGGACGTAACTTCGCTATCTGCTTTAGTCAAAGATGGGTTTATTACTTTTAGTTGGCGAGCCGTTGCAGATAACGGTGGGGTCCCCTTACTCGGCTACCGCTTGCAAGAAAAAGTGCTGGCTGAGTGGAGAGACATTTCAGAACTGACGCTAACTCTTTCTGCCCAGGTGCCAATTGGCGCTCCAGGCGAAATAAAAATTTATCGAGTGGTTGCAGTCAATGAGCTTGGAGCATCCCTTGGCGGTCAAGAGCGATCTGTCCAAATGCCGTTTGTTGCGGCAAGTGCTCCGCGGGAGTTCAAGGCCACCCTGGAGGCAAATCGCATTCGATTTGATTGGCAGACTCCAGAAAGCAGCGGCGGAAGCACTCTTGTAAGTTACGTACTGAGTTCCTCAACTGACGGGGTTACATTCCGTCCAGTTCTTTCAACCCGCTCGAGCCAATTTACGGCCTTTTTGTCTACTCTTTCACGTGGTCAAAAAGTCTTTTATCGAATTCAAGCGCAAACTAGCGGGTTTGGACCTGGTCTTGCGACAGAGCCGATAGAGGTGACGGTACCTGCGATTGCTGCCGATGATCCGCAAAACTTAGTGGCAAGAGTCCTTAGCAGCGAAGGAATAGTTCTAACTTGGACACGACCTGTGTCAGATGGCGGTAGTCCCGTGACTGGCTATCGAATCGATGTAAGTAATGGAATTGGCTGGCAAACCGTTGGTCAGACTGACAAGCTGACATTCACAGCGCCACTCGGAAAAGCAGGAGAGGTTCTGCGCCACCGAGTTCTGTCAATAAATGCTGTCGGCTTATCAGCTGGTTCAAGAGTGGTGCAAACTCAGATGGGTATTGCTCCGGCCACCCCTGTTAGGG
>CAZTLT010000003.1:0-32194 GCA_964614615.1 uncultured Aquiluna sp.
GTTGGAACTTGCCTTCTTGGTCATGGGACTATTCTGCTCCTGTGATTGATTTGCATGCGCACTCTAACCAATCTGATGGGAAAGATTCACCAGCTGAATTGGTGCGCAAAGCAAAGGCTGCTGGCGTTACCACCTTGGCTATCACGGATCATGACACCACCGCTGGCTGGGAAGAGGCTATTAACGCTGCTCGCTCTGAGCGCATCAGCTTGGTCCCTGGCATCGAAGTGTCCACCAGGGCAAAAATCGGCCTTCGCTCAATCTCGGTTCATATTCTTGCTTACCTACCAAACCCCGACCACCCAGCGCTCGCGCAGGAGCTAGCCAAGACCAGAACCTCCAGAATTGGTAGGGCCAAAGAAATGGTCTCGCGGTTAGCCGCTGACTATCCCATTTCCTGGAGTGACATTCAAGAACAGCTCAAACCTGGTGCCACGGTTGGTAGGCCGGCGCTCGCAGATGCGCTGGTTGCAAAAGGAATTGTTCCTAATCGCTCGGCAGCCTTCGAGTCCATATTGCATAAATCGAGCCCCTACTATGTCTCGGACTACTCGGTCGAAACTGAGCTAGCGATCAAGCTCATTCGAGAAGCCGGCGGAGTTTCTGTGATGGCGCACCCGCTAATTGATTTTCCAGCTGGTAAATCGGAATTGGATTTGCCCACCAAGCATTTTGAGCAAATGATAGCGGCTGGACTCAATGGCTTTGAGGTTGACCATCGATCAGTGCCGGAGTTTGCTAAGCAGTGGCTTCGGGAGTTAGCACTCAAACACAATTTGATTGTTACCGGCTCCTCCGATTATCACGGTGATGGCGCGAAGGAAAATCAACTAGGGGAGAATTCGACTGACCCCGCTCAGCTGCAGCGGATCTTGCATCAAGCCTGGGGCTTCGAAGCTTTCTTGTAGTTGCGCTGGCGCTGTCTTGCCCTTGGTTTGCTCGGCTCGGTTGCCTTGGTCTTTGGCTCGGCAGTCTTGGGTTTGGCATCCGCCGCGGGCTTTTTGTTTAGCCGTCCTTTAGTTCCAGCGGGAATTCCTAGGTCTGAGAACAGGTGCTCGCTGGAGGAGTAGGTCTCGACAGGCTCGGGGATTCCCAGTTCCAGTTCCTTGTTTATGTTTTGCCAGCGGGCCATGTCTTCCCAGTCGACGAACGTCACGGCGACTCCCAGTTTGCCGGCGCGACCAGTCCTGCCGGTTCGGTGTAGGTATGCCTTTTCATCCTCTGGCACCGAGTAGTTGATTACGTGAGTGACATCATCCACGTCGATGCCGCGGGCTGCCACCTCCGTGGCAACCAAGATGTCTTTTTTGCCAGCCCGGAATGCGGCCATTGATCGCTCTCTGGCAGTTTGCGCCATGTCGCCATGCAGGGGCGCGGCTTTGAAGCCTCGATCAATTAGCTCGTCTGCCAACTTAGCGCTCATGCGCTTTGTCTTGACGAAGATCACAGTCTTTCCCCGACCCTCGGCCTGCAGAATTCTTCCGACCACCTCGTCCTTATCCAAGGAGTGGGCACGATACACCACCTGTTTAATTGCGGCCTTCGTCTTACCCTCGTCTGGATCGCTGACACGAATGTGGACGGGCCGGTTCAGATACCGCTTAGTCAGCATCAGAATTTCACTTGGCATCGTGGCGGAAAACATCAGAGTTTGTTTTTCCTTTGGAAGAATCGAAAAGATCTTTTCAACATCAGGCAGGAAGCCAAGGTCAAGCATGCGGTCGGCTTCATCTAGAACCAGGTAGTTGATGGCGGTGAAATCAATTAGCTTTTGGTTGTGCAGATCAATTAGCCTCCCCGGAGTGCCAACCACCACATCAGCACCCTTGGCAAGTTCCGCCAACTGACCCTCATAGGCTTTCCCGCCGTAGATCTCGACAACGCGAGTGGTGCGGTTTTGGCAGGCTAGGCGCAAATCTTCTGTCACCTGCAGAGCTAGCTCTCTGGTTGGAACAACCACCAAAGCTCTGGGAAGGTGCTCAGGGTTGGATCCAAGTTTTTGCAGTAGTGGCAATCCAAAGCCAAAGGTTTTGCCGGTTCCCGTCTTGGCCTGCCCAATCAGGTCAGTGCCTGCTAGGGCAAGCGGGATAGCCTGCTGCTGAATTGGGAATGGACTCAGAATAGAGGCGGATTCCAGGGCCGAAACGATGTCATCGTCTATGCCTAAGTCACGAAAGGTCAATTACTTCTCCAGAATGTAAAAATTGCTCAGAAGGCATAAACACAAGCCATCCTTATAAACTTGCAGCATGCTGGACTGGATTCGAAGAATACGGAAGCTCTCGCAGACTCTGTCTCTGCCTTCCCGTGATTCATCATCACGCAGTCAGTCACAGCTTAATCCAGCAAAGCTGATTCCTGCCACCGAAGTCTTTCTTTCACAGCTAATTCAGCACCATCTGCTGGTGGCGGATCTTTTGGTTGATGATGCCGCTGGGGCAACTGAGCCAATGGCCAAGAAACAATTGGCTGTCGCCACCAGATATCAAGCCAGAGCTAAAGACTTGCAGGAGCTGCTTATCAAGCTTGGCTCTAGCTACATGGAGCTGCAGCAGCAGATTCGTGATCGATTGGATGTTTTGGTAGCCCGCACCGAAGGCAGGGGATGGCCCGAAGACATCATGCGGATTTATATAGTCTTCACTCTCCTGGAGGATGCCTATATTCGACTAGCTCGCGGCCTCACGCCCGCTAGACGCCTGAAGGTCGAGGCGATGCTGTCAGATAATTCATTGGCAGATTTTTGCCAGGAAGCTTTGGCCGGAGCGATTAGTAATCTTCCTCAGCTCACCAACGATTTAGCACTGTTTGGTAGGGCGATTGTCGCCGATGCTCTGCTCGAGCTAAGGGATATGTCATCCTTTACCGACTTGATGCGTGATAAGCCAGCAGATGCGGTTGAGCTCACCCGCGAACAGTTCAAGATCCTGGAACCACTAACCACAGAATTGATTGCAGCTCACACCCTAAGAATGGATGCGCTAGGCCTTACCGCCTGATCGAATAACCGATAGTCGAGCCTGTTCACTTTGCTGTCTGCGCTTATCTAAAGATCTAGTGCCAAGCCAACCGGCGGCTGGCATTCCCAGCATGACCGCAAACCAAATCCAAGCCTCTTGATAACTCAGTCCCAACCAAGTCAATGCAAGCCAAATGATGCTTCCTGCGACCAAAGAGATGGCTGCCGGAACAGCTTTGCCGTAGTGATCGGAGGGTGGCAAGACAAATGGTGCAACCAGTGCGAGCAGCAGTCCATAAAGAGCGATGATCAAGATTTCCATTAGGCGATGAACCCAACCCTTCTGCCATCCTCACTACCAATCTCAACAAAGGCGACCGCTGAAGCGGGAACGATGAACATTCTTCCCTTTGAGTCGGCTAGCTCAATGGTGCCGTCGGCGAGCCCATGCTTGACCGCTGCCTGAATTGCCTTGCTATCCAGCGGGCTGTCGAGGCTAATGTCTCGGCCGCTGTCCTTGATTCCAATGCGAACTTCCATGGGTCTCCTTTGCACTACTAGGTTACGGCATAAAAAAATGTCCCCTGTTCCAAATAGATTGGAGGCGTGGGCGAGACATTATTTATTAGCGAGGGGTATTTGCCACCGCTGGATGTCCAAAGACCCAAGCCTGATATCCCAACCCTCGTGGTGGGGTCGCCCAGATCTGGCAAAACCAGTTCCTTGCGAAAGCTGGTCCAAGAGCTTGAGCGAAGCGTCAGTCCAGATTCTATTTTGGTGCTGACCCCCACTCGACTGGCCGCTGCCAGACTGCGGGATCTGATTGCGCTGGACTCTCAGCGACCTGCGACAAAACCCCGAGCCCGTTCAATCTCCTCGTTTGCCTTTGACGTTTTGAACTCAAAGCAGGTGAGGCTGCTATCGGGTGCTGCCCAAGAGAGATTGTTGACTCAGATGGTCAGCGATGCAGCGGCGATGAAAGCCGGCGCTCGCTGGGGAGTAGACAGCCAAACTCTGCAGCTGGCCGGCTTTGTTCAGGAGCTGCGCGACCTGCTTTCGGTGATCATTGAAAATTCTTTGACCCTTGAACAGTTGGAAGGTCTGCAGCGGCAGTTTCCAACCCTCAAGCTGCAGGTGGCAATTGATTTACTTCCGAAGTATCGTGAACAGCTCGGTCTGCAAGGCCTGCTAGACCCTTCGCAGTTGGTGGTGGCTGCAATTGCCGACTACCAGCCTGGTAGCTATACCCACGTTTTGGTCGATGATGCTCAAAATCTTTCACCTGGACAACTGCGATTAGTGGAAAAAGTATTGGAAACAGCCACTGGCTTTTTCTTTGGCGACCCAGATTGCGCAACGCTGGGCTTTCGAGCAGCCTCGGCTGGAAGCTTTATTGAATTCGCCAGAAAGCATTCGTTTGCCGAGCTAAGCCTTGAGCCTCTGCAACAGGCCACTGCATTGAATGGACTGCTTAGCAAACTGGTGCAGCGCATCCCAGTGTCGCTCTATTCCGAACATAGGCCAACTCTCACCGAACACGATATACAGGGATATGTCTTTGGTTCCCTGGTTGAAGAGACCGATTGGTTAGCTGCAGAACTTAGAAAAGCATCACTGGCTGGTGTTAGCTGGTCAGAGATGCTGGTGGTTGGGCGTACTCGAACTCAGCTGGAACAGCTGAGTAGAGAACTCGCCGCTAGAAAAATCCCCGTCAGAATTCAAGGTGTGCAACGCGCACTGGCGAATCACCCAATGTCGCTCGCCGTGTTGGACTTCATGGTTGCAGCTTTAGGTGATGCAACTCTTGAACAGCTAGAGCAGCTGCTGCTCTCACCGCTGGTGGGTTTGGACTCAATTGCTTTGCGAGAAATTAGAAGGCTGATGATTCCAAAACGCCAACAGGGACTATCTGCCAAGCAAGCGCTAGAGGAACTGCTGCTAGAGGATCCACCAAAGATGCTGCAGCCGATTAGCCAGGCGATGCTTGCGCTGAAAGCCATTTCTTCCCCCGGCTGTCACCAAGCTGTGTCGATTGCCTGGCAGCTCATCAGTTCAAAGCGCCTGGCAAGTTTGGGAGATAGCGATCTAGATGCAGCACTTGAGCTATTTGCGGCGGCTATTCGCTTTGATGACAGGCAAGAGGGATCAGCCTTGGAGTTTGCGCAACTGCAACTGAGGTCTTCAATTCCAGAAGACTCACTCGCCCCAATCAGTAGGGTGCCGGCGGTGACGCTAGCGACGCCTGCCCAACTCAGCGGTGAATACAGGTTAGTTGCGCTACCCAGACTGCAAGAGGGGATTTGGCCAAATCTGAATCCGCGTAACAGCTTGCTACAGGCAGCGTCTTTGCAGGCCTATCTAATTGGTCGCCTCGCTAGTCCGACTGTCCCCACCAGAGGCGAATTGGCTGATGAGCTGCGAATGTTTTATAAAGCGATTGGCTGTGCCAGTGAGCGAGTTTTGCTCAGCGCAATGTCAGATGAGAGCGAGCAACCCTCCCAGTTTTTCCAATTTGCCAAAGTTGAACTCAACGAGGCAAAGGCCTTTGACTTTGACCTGCGAAAAACAGTTGGCCGCTTGCGCCGAGATTTACTTGCCGGCGATGAGGCAGCGGCCGCACAATTAGCGGCTTTGGCACTGGCTGGCGTGCCAGGGGCTCATCCAAGCTCTTGGCAGGGGCTGCTTCCAATTAGCAGCGAAGAGCCAATCGGCTCTGCAACTAATTCGGTAGCAGCATCGAGAGTGGAGGCCTTCGAAAAATGCCCACTGCACTGGTTTATCTCCTCGTTTGGCACCGATTCGGTTGGTTTCCAAGCAGCACTTGGAACCCTGCTGCACGCAGCACTTGAAAACTCTGACCTCACAAGGCCTGTTGACTATGTGAGTTCTCACTGGCAGGAGATTGAATTTGATTCAAATCTCACCGAGCGTCAAGTGAGAAAAGAAGCCTTGGCAATGGCTGAGCTAATAGAAGAATATTTAGCTAGTGGATCTGAACTGATTGCCGCCGAGCAGAAATTCACACTGGAAATTGGCCCACTCAAGATAGTTGGCAAAATTGATCGTATTGAGCGCACTCCCGATGGCCCGCTTGCGGTCGATTTGAAGACCGGAAAGAAAATCCCAACTAAAAAAGAAGCCGCTGCCAATCGACAGCTTTCGATATACCAATTGGCAATTGAACACTCCCAGCAGACACAAACAGTTGGAGGCAAATTGGTCAGCGTCGGCGATGGCAAACTGAAGCAACTAGATCAGCCAGCACTATCTGATCAAGATCGTGCAGAACTATTGCAGCTGACCCAAAAGATTTCCGAACAACTTGGGCAGAGTGAACTGATGAGCAACTCTGAGCACTGCAGCAAAGACGCCAACTGCCAGCTGCTACTGAATCGGGTGGTGACACATGGCTAGGGTGTCCTCCCAGCAGATCTATTCGCTTTTCACGACTAACCAGCTCACTGAAGAGCAGACAAAAATTATTGAACAGGCCTCGCTTGATTCTCCATCATTGGTAGTTGCTGGTGCTGGCTCTGGCAAAACTGAGCTGATGATGGTTCGAGTGCTTTATTTGGTAGCAAACGGTTTTGCTAAACCCGAAGAGATTCTGGGACTCACCTTCACTCGTAAAGCCGCTAACGAGCTGAGAGCTCGAGTCCAGCAGGGCTTATTGCGACTGCGCGAAAGTGAGTTTTGGAATAAAGAATTGCCAGATGATTTTGCTGCCCCAAAAATAACCACCTATAACTCGTTCGGCAATGAAATTTTCAAGATGCATGCCCTGGAAATTGGATTTGAGGCTGACTCAAAATTGCTGACTGAATCTTTAGCCATCACTGGCGTAAAGGAGCTGATTGAGAACTCCAGCAATCCACTTCTAATGGAGTATGAGGGGAGTTTGAACTCATTAGCCGAGAAAGTCTTGAAGGCACAAGCGCAACTAACGGACCATCAGGCTTCGGCGGGTGATGTGGCAAGCTACCTGGCTGATTTTGCAACTACCTTGTCGCAGCTGCCTAAGAGCGAAAAAGGGGAGAGCGGGCTCTATTCCTACAGCGTCGAGTACCTGGAAAAGGCTAAGACTGCGCAGCTAATCTTCGAGCTGGCTGGTGAGTTTCAGCAGTTCAAACAGGAACGCAGCCTGTTTGATTACTCTGACCAGGTTGCGCTATCGCTTAAAGTCGCCAGCTTTGATGCAGATGCCGTCCCGTATCGATTTGTGATGCTGGATGAGTATCAGGACACTTCCGAAATTCAGACCAAGTTGCTAGCCAGGCTGTTTGTCAACAGGGCGGTAATGGCGGTTGGTGATCCAAACCAATCCATCTATGCCTGGCGCGGTGCGAGCGCATCCAATCTGGCTGATTTTTTTGAAGACTTTGGTGCTGGCGAAACCTTTACGCTCTCAGTCTCTTGGCGTTCAGGAGAAAAGATCCTGCAGGCCGCAAACAAAATAGCCGCCAGCATCGACAACCGCTCGATTAGTCCAATCACTCTTAAGGCGGGGCGGGAAATCAATTCCAGCGTCGAAGCTGAAGTCTTCGCTGAAGACGAAGCCGAGTGTCAAGCTGTTTGCCAGTGGATTGCATCGGGTCACGCACCAGATGCCAAGCAGGCGATTTTGTTTAGAACCAAAGATGGTATGCGTCGCTACGCAGAGCAACTGGCAGAGCTCGGTATACCGTACGAAATAAGCGGACTCTCATCACTTCTTGAGCAACCTGAGGTGGCAGACCTAATTTCAATTTTGCGCCTGTTGGCCAGGCCAGAATCGTCGGTGGATTTCCTTCGAATTGTGACTGGTCCCAGGTTTCGACTCGGCAGTGCGGACCTGGTTCACCTTTCGCAGGCAAAGCAAACAATTTCTAGAATGCGCAAGCTGCCCAGAAGCCGCTCACTAACTTTGGTGGAGTTGATTGACCAGCTTGAATTTCCGTCCGTCAGTAAACAGCTGGCGCTCAGCGAAGCAGCGCTTGCTCGCCTAGGCGAGTTTGCCAAGATTCTTCGCTCCCTCAGAGCCGCATCTTCGCTGTCGCTAACAGAGCTTTGCTGGCGAGTAGTGGAAGATTTTGAAATCGACATCGAGCTCTATGCGCATTCAGGTTTGCCAGACCCACTTGGTAATTTGCGCAGCTTTATTTCGCGCATTAGTGAATTTGAGTCAACCGCTGATCGAACCAGCCTTTCGAATCTGATTGCTTGGTTGGACTATGCCGTAGTTGCGGAGACGTTCGAGCTGCCAAAGACCGGTGCAAAAAAAGGCGTAGTTCAGCTGATGAGCGTGCACGCTGCCAAGGGCCTGGAATGGGACCGGGTTGCCTTGCCCCAGCTAACCATGAAGAGCTTCCCAACTGACCCCAAGGACCTGACGGGCTGGTTAGCGGGTGGAATATTGCCCCAACAATTCAGGCTCGATCGCGAATCTATTCCTGTGCTTCGTTGGCAGGGCATTACAAATCAAAGAGAATTCAGTCAGCGAGTTGACTCCTATGCCGAGCAACTTCGAGTTCACCACCTTATGCAGGAGCGCAGATTGGCATACGTCGGCATTACCAGAGCTGCGAAGGACCTTCTGCTCACCGCCAGCCACTATCAAGCAAAGCGCAAGGACCCTGTTGCAATTTCCCTGTTCCTCGATGAAGTCATGAAAGAGTCCGCAACGCTGAGGTCATTTGCGGAAAAACCAATCGAGAAACCAAACGTTTCTGGCAAAAGTCAGCTTTGGCCAAGCGATCCACTTGGCAGAGCTAGACAGCAGTGGGAGCGAGCAGCTGAGCTGGCAAGTTCTGCTCAGCCGGCTGAAATATCAAAGGAAATCACGTTGCTTCTTCGCGAGCAGCAGCTTCGAAAAAAACCTAGGCTGCCCTCGCTTCCAATTCGACTATCTGCTTCAGCGGTAGTAAAGCTACTTACTGACCCAGAGAGTTTCGCTAGGCAGTTGGCAAGGCCAGTGCCGGGTTTATATTCCGAGAGCGCTCAGCTTGGAACCAATTTCCACGCCAATCTGGAGCAGGCATTTTTATCAGGCAGTGAACTTGATTTTTCTGGCTGGAGCGAAGAAGAAGTGAAGCTCGGCATTTCATTTGCCGGCAGCAGATTTGCCAATCTAAAGCCACTCCTGGTTGAGCAGCCGATTGAGTTTGCTCTTGCTGGCTCGGTCATTGTCTGCAAATTAGATGCGGTTTATGAGACAGGGGGCTCTTACGAAATTGTCGACTGGAAGAGCGGCAAGCTGCCGAAAGGTACTGATTTAGCCGACAAGGCGATTCAGCTTGCGCTGTATCGAATCGCTCTTTCGCGGCACTTAGAGGTTCCAATAGAGCGCATCAGTGCGAGTTTCTTTTATGCCGAGTCAGCTGAGGAGCTCAAACCAGAATTACCTTCGGAGAGCGAGATTGCCAAGCGGCTTTTGGAACTTAGAACAACTCATCCGAGTCAATTGGATTAGTGCTTGGCTCCATTAGCTGCGAAACCGGTGCAGTTGTGGCAGCGGCTCCTAGGCCAACAAAACCCGCCGCTTTCAGGGAGCGAAGCGAACCTGCCTCCAACTGATCGGCGAGGTCTTGCAGCATCGCCTGCGCTTCCGCAATCATCGACTCATCCCTGAGTTGGACGCAGTGAGTGAGCCAGCTTGCCAGTTCAATTTCTGAGTACAGCACTGCTCGCTGGGAAATATTCTCATCGGCTGCTGGTCGATTGGCGCGATAGTGCAGTAGCGAATCTTCAAAGGTTGAAGGTAGCGCTCCGCCGGCTAGGTAACGAAGATCTTCTGCTGGATCTGCAATTGATAGGCCTGACCACGAGCTAAAGCCGCTCACGGTCGAATTTTGTACATAGATACTTTCTTGACTTACTCCGCCGTGAATCACGGTTGGGTGGAAGCGAAATAGCCCAACATCTTCCAGCGCTTCCTCCCAGCGGCTTAGTAAAACGGGCGGAACTTTGCCAGTGGACGCCGCTGCATCTATTTCTCCCACCTTCATTTGCAAAACCGCAGTTGAGTCATATTCGGGTAAACCAGAGTCGCGAACAACTGCTGGGTCCAATTGGTGAATGGCGGCGAGAGCTTCGCCAAGAGATTTTGAGAAAGCACCCGGGGCATACTTGGAAAGATCTGGTTGTTCGCCGCTAAGCATTGTTAGCAAGATCACTGGCAATTCCCCGTCGGTTGTTTTTCCAACCAACTGGCTTACTGCAAAGGGCAGTAGCGGGGCAGCTTTGCCAATCGCTGCCAAACCAGCCATTAGTTGGGCCTGCTCAGCGATACCTGCGGTTGTGGCGGGGACAATCAGTTCAAAACCATCGCCAGCATCATCAAACAATTGCAAGACATCAAGGTCTGGATTAGCCGTATTGCGCCTGAAATGGCGGAAGTTTTTGCCACTGGCTGCATCAGCTGCAAGCGCGGCTAAAATCAAGGCTGGTCTACCCATGCTTTTAGGTTAGACAACTCAGTAAACCTTCAACCGCAGCGCCACGCGTTGCAGACGGAATAGCGGTGACGAGCGACGCTAAAGAAATCTTGGATTCTCTTGATGAGGACCAGGCTGCCGCTGCGTCTGATTTGCGGGGTCCGGTTTGTATCGTGGCCGGCCCAGGTAGCGGCAAAACCAGAACCATTACCCATCGCATCGCCTATGGCGTTGCCAGCGGAGTATTCAATCCTGATTTGGTTTTGGCACTCACCTACACCAACCGAGCCGCTTCTGAAATTAGATCAAGACTTCGACAGTTGGGCACACAAAATGTTGCAGTCAGAACATTTCACTCAGCTGCGCTTAGCCAGTTGCAGTACTTCTGGCCGCAACTAACGGGTTCTGCCGCACCAAAGCTACTGACTAACAAGCGCAGTTTGGTTTCAGAGGTTGCCGAATTACTCGGGCTTCGGCTAGCTGAGGGGCAAGTTTCTGAAGTTGTTTCGGAGATTGAGTTTTTGAAGTACTCGCTGACCGATTTTCCGCAGTACTTCGCTCTGGGAAGACTGCCGAGTTTTTTATCTCAAGAACAGTTTTTGGATGTAGCAAATCGCTACCAAGAGCAGAAGCTCCAGCGTCGCTTGATGGACTGGGAAGACACCTTGCTGTTATGCACGGGCCTGCTTCGTAATGAACCTAGGTTGCTTTCACATTTTCAGCAGCAGTATCGATTCTTTACAGTTGACGAATATCAGGACATTTCACCGTTACAGGAAGGCTTACTGCGCACCTGGCTCGGAGAGCGAAGAGACATATGTGTAGTGGGCGACCCGCGCCAGACAATTTACAGCTTCGCTGGGGCTAGCAGCGATTATTTGCTGGATTTCTCTAATCACTACTCAGATGCTGCAGTTTATGAGCTCAATCGAAATTACCGATCGGGAAGTGAAATTGTTAGATCGGCGAATCGTGTCTTGCCTGATAACCCTCTTCAGTCAATGCGGCAGGTTCGTGGGGAAGTCAGTCAAACGATGTTTGCATCTGCCGGTGACGAGGCGAAGAAAATCGCTCGCACCATTGCTGATTCGCTGGGGCGAACCAAAGCATCAGACATTGCCATTCTTGCCCGCACCAACCAGCAGTTGAATTTGTTTGAAAATGAGCTGGCCAGTCTTGGAATTAAGTCGCAAGTTAGAGGCCAGGGAAGATTCTTTCGACTGCCACAAGTCGCGCAGGCTATGTCCGCTATTAGAGCCTTGGCGGTGACCGAACTTAGGGACCCACTCTTCATAGAAATCTCAAAAATTCTCAGCTCTCTGGGCTGGACTTCTCAGCCAAAGCAAGATGAAACTTGGGAATCATTGAATTGGTTTTTTCAAGTGCATGATGAGTTGGGGGAGCCTTCGCTAGCTGAATACATACGTGAACTTGACGAGCGAGAGCGAAGTGGTCACGAACCGACCAGAGACGCCGTTACTCTGGCCACGGTGCATGGCACCAAAGGTCTGGAATGGAACAAGGTGTTTTTGGTAGGGGCCAACCGTGGGCTCTTTCCAATTAACTATGCAGTCAAAGACAAAGACATTGCTGAAGAGAAGCGACTGTTTTATGTCGCAATCACTCGCGCCAAGGACTCACTTCACATAAGTTATTTTTCAGAGCCTTCGGAATTTATTGCTCTGATTGACAGCCGCAGCTAAGTGCTGGTGGCAAAAAGCTACTAATCTCACCGTTTCTATTCAGTCTCGTCGCTTGCGGCTCAGACTGCCCCTGATCGAGGAAATTGAGAATTTGATTCACCGCGACTCCGCTCGCAAACAAAACGAGTGCACTATCTGACAAGTTTCTGTCGAGTGCTAGCAGTTGCGGGGCAATTACTGGCCAATGTGCTTCATTTACTAATCGATGGCGTTCATAGCAAGCCAGGCAGCTTGTCTTTCCCGGTTCAATCAGGGCCGATACCTCGACCCCCTGCTCATCGAACAAAATAGAAAAGTGGGGGATGTCACGCGCTTGCCATGTCTGATAGCTAGCGGGATTCACTATGTCGGTTGTTATCAACACAGCAACTGAAACAGAATCAAAGCTGGCTGAAATCCGGCTGTGCATCTGTAATTCAGAACCCACCAGAGTCTGTGCTGCCTTTACTCTGGGCAGTCCTAGCTGTCCTTTGTTATAGCCGAGCTGCGAGATATCCTGACCAGTTACGCGGACCTGGTCCATGCTCAATTGTTTACCGATTCCAGCCAGAGACAGGGCTTTGGCAATAGTTAAGCCTGTGGAGTCGAGCTTTTCAATGAAGACTGACTTTGATTTGCGCAACTTTAATACTTCTTGAGGATCGTCTCCCTGCAGCAAGATTCGAGCAATTTCAGCAAATCTTGAATCTAAGTCAGCTTTTGAAATTCCCGTTGGAGAGTGCCACAACACATTCTTTAGTCGCTCTTCTAAGTTGGCGCTTTCTGTTTCTGGCACTTTGGCGATCTTTGACAGGCTCGCGTGCTGAGAACTGGTCAAACCTAACTCAAAGTAATCAAGTAGGCGCTGTTGGGGTTCAGTGAGGCTGGTCACTAGCGCGCCGTTTCGATAGCCATACTGCCTTGCGTTTTCGGCAATCCATAGTCGCGCTAAAGCAGGATTGATTTGAGTGACCATTGGCTAACCTTGCCAGAAATATCTTCCGCAAAGTTTTGTTATCCACAGCCTAACTATCTAGAAGCTTTCTTAACTCTCCGTCAAAGTCATCGCTGGACTTGGAAAGGCGATTGATCAAGGCACTGGGATCCTGAATTTCTTCTTTACTTGGCAGCTGGTCGGGATGCGACCAAAGTTTGTCGCGAACTGTAATTCCTAGCCTTGCAACTTCTTGCCACATGGCAGTTGCTTCCCTGCGCAGTCGAGGCCGCAGTTCTAACCCAAGAAGAATCAAAAATGTTTTCTCGGCGGCTCCGTCGGTAGCGCGCTTTCGATTGATCAGTTCAATCAGGCTTGCAATGTTTGGCAGCCTCTTGCCCGCGTCCTCACTGACTGCGTCGACGTAACCATCAATCAGCGCCAGTAGGGTCTCTATTCTGCTCAGGGCGGCGTCCTGCTCTGGTGTGCGGGTGTTGAAGCTCGCACTTGCTTCCATAATTTGGTTAATGGAGTCAGGATCATTTGGATCAAGCTGTTGAACCATTTCTTGCAGGCCAGAAAGTTCTACTTTGAGACCGGCGGCAAACTCGATTACCTGGGTCGTAATTTGGTCAATTAGCCAGCGATTTGAATTGTAAAGCGAACTGATGGTTTGCTCTCGAAGTGCCAAATAAATCAGTAATTCGGATTTTGGTGTTTCTCGGTCCTTCATAAACTCTTCGACGTTCTGCATTACTAATCCAGGGCGGTCAATTATTGGAATTCCAATTTCACCCCCTGACAGGGTCTTGCTAGAGAGTTGACCAACCGCAACACCAAGTTGATTGGCAAATATTGCGGCACCAGCATTTTGAATAAAGTTTGTGGCTGGACCCAAGACCGATTGCATTTCTTCTGGCAGGAGGGTTCCAAGATTTTCTCCGAGAGCCTTGGACATTTTGCTGGCCAGGGGAGTACCAAGCTTTTCAAAAAGTGGTAGCGCATCTAAAACCCACATTTCACGAGTAAACAATTTGGCTGTGTTTGGATTTGTGAAACTGGTCGATTCGTTTAGCCAGAGTTGAGCAATCTCAAACGCTTTTTTCGTTTCACTCTCTAGGGCAGAATTCACTGGGGCAGAGTGCTTTCGGGCAATCGCCACCGCTTGTTGTTTAGCCATGTCCCAATTGACGCTCTCACCGGGTTGCATCAGCGATTTCGCCTGTTCGAACAGGCCTTGCATCAGGGCTGGATTTGCGGCAAAGCCAGAGAGCTTTGAAATGGCATCAGGATCGAGTTGGCCACCGGCGAGCATCTTTCGGATTAGCTCTTCGAGCTCATCCCGATTATCTTCCGTCAACGCCGTGCCTTTCCTATATGCAGAGGGTACCCGCGCTGGCAATCAAACTCCTGACAAACAGCTTGGGATTTTGTTCGCCAAGGGCGTGAGCGCCGCGCAATAAAGATGTCTGGCGGCTACCTAGCATTAGTGCAATGACTTTCTTTTCATCTCGACCGCGCCGAAAAGGCAACACCAGGTATGTAATCCTGGGGTTGAGTTTGATTACCTTTAGCTCGCTAGCCCTTTTGCCCACTGGCTACGTCATAGAAAAACCTGGTCAGGTGTTTGACGTCATGGGCCAGGTGTCGGGTGAACCTGTGATCAGTTCACCAGATTTGCCCACCTACCCATCTGATTCACGCTTTGACGTTACGACGGTTTCGTTACTTGGCAACCCAACCTCAACACCAAGTTGGTTGCAGGTTTTGGTGGCATGGGTGGATAGCGAGCAAAAAGTTATCCCGCTGGATGAGGTTTACCCGGACAACCGAACTGCTGAGGAAATTCGCGCGGAGTCAACGGCTCAAATGGAGATTTCACAGCAGGACGCTATAGCCGCAGCATTGATTCAACTTGGTTATGAAGTGCCAAGAAGTCTTTATGTTGCTTCCGTCTTAGAAGACACTCCTTCTTCAAAAATTTTGATTGCTGGCGACATAGTGATTTCTGCAGCAGGCAAGCAGATCACTGAGTTCGAGGAGTTGAGGGAGCAAATTCAACTGACTCAGGGGAATGAAATTGAAATCGTTGTGCTGCGCGATGGTCAGGAAAAATCCTTTTTGATTGTTCCCGAGCTTCGAGAAGACCTTTGGGTGATCGGGGCCATGATTAGCTACACATACACGTTCCCGGTTGACATCGAGCTTCAGCTGGGTGAGGTTGGTGGTCCCAGCGGAGGATTGATGTTTACGTTAGGCATCCTCGACTCGCTAACCGAAGGTAGTTTGGCTGGAGAGAAACACATTTCGGGCACTGGCACAATCTCTGCCACTGGCGAAGTCGGTCCGATAGGTGGAATTGACCTAAAGATGATTTCTGCCAGAAAGTCTGGCGCTGACCTGTTTTTGGTTCCCTCAGGAAATTGTCAGGAGGCAATCGGGCAGGTTCCGGAGGGATTGTCGGTTATATCAGTGAGAGACTTGGCCGAGGCACTGGCCGCAATCAAGCAGGTCAAGTCAGGCAGCGTGCCACCGCCATTGAGTTGTAACTAGGAGAGAGTAAGTGACCCAGTCAGCACCCATGCGTCAGCGAAGAGTGTCCCCAGTGTCCGTCGCAGTGGGAATCCTTGCCGCAATTTTGTTTGCGCTGCTCAGTGCGGCCGGCGTTTACACTGATCTACTGTGGTTTGATCAACTGGGCTACGCAACAGTTTTTACAACTCAAATAATGGGCCAGGTAGTTGCTTTTGCCATTGGTTTTTTCATTATGGCCGCAATAGTCGCGGTGGGATTGATGCTGGCGTGGCGAACTAGACCTATCTATTTGAGACTGCCAGAAGAGTCACCATTCCAGGCATACCAACAGCTGCTGGAGGGTCTGCGGAAAGTCGTAATGTTTGGAGTGCCTGCACTGGTAGGCATCGGCGGAGGGCTAATCGCTTCTCGTGAGTGGGAGACCGCGGCGCTTTGGCTAAACGGAGAAGATTTTGGAACCGTTGACGCGCACTTCGGACTAGACGTCGGGTTCTATGTTTTTGATCTACCGTTTTGGATCTTTTCGATTGGCTACATTTCTGGAGCGGTATTTTTAGCCGCTCTAATAAATCTTGGTGTGCACGTGGTCTATGGTGGCATTCGGTTCAACGGAAGAGAGATCAGCATCTCCAAGCCTGCCAGGATTCAACTTTCGTTGCTGGCAGCACTTTATTTGGCTTTGCAGGGTGGCAGCCTTTGGCTTGATCAGTACAGCACGGTAGTCACAACCGGCACACTCTTTACTGGGGTCAACTACACCGATGCCAACGCCGTCATTCCGGGCCTGCAAATTCTGGCGCTGATATCACTCGCAGTTGCAGTTGCATTTCTAATTACCGCTTTCATTGCTCGCTGGCGCATTGCGATTATTTCAACTGCCCTAATGGTTGCCAGCTCCTTAGGTTTGGGCGGCCTCTACCCTTGGATTGTTCAAACTTTCATCGTTGTGCCCAATGAGAGAACGTTGGAATCGCCCTATCTTCAGCACAACATTGAAGCAACCAGGGCAGCTTTTGACATCGCCGATGTCAACGTTATTGAGTATGACGCCAAGGTAGTTGCCGAACCAGGTGCATTGCGCAATGACGCAAAAACCACCGCTTCAATTCGAATTATTGACCCGGCGCTGGTTAGCGATGCTTTCCGCCAACTAGAGCAGTACCGTCAGTACTACAGTTTCCCAAACCGTCTGCACGTTGGTCGCTACCAAATTGACGGGCAGGTTCAGGACATGGTGGTAGCGGTTCGTGAACTAAATCAGGCTGGCCTTGGCGAAAGTCAGTCCTGGTATAACTCGACAATTGTTTACACCCATGGATTTGGTTTTGTGGCAGCTTACGGAAACAAGCGTGACAGCGATGGAAAACCTCTCTTCTTGCACTCCGGAATACCTCCGCAAGGGTTACTGGGTGACTTTGAACCCCGCATTTACTTTGGTTTGAACTCACCCACCTACTCCATTGTTGGAGCACCAGAGGGCGCTCAGCCGCTGGAGTTCGATTTTCCTGCCGGGGATGAAGGTCAGCGCGAGACCTATACGACCTTCAATGCTGATGGCGGTCCTAGCGTGGGAAACCTTCTTAACCGCCTGGCTTATGCGCTGCGCTTTCAGTCAGAGCAAATTCTGCTCTCCGATGCAATCAACTCGGAGTCGCAGATTCTCTACAACCGCAATCCTTTGGAACGAGTTCAGCAGGTGGCGCCGTACCTGACATTGGACAGCGAAACTTACCCGGCAGTGGTGGACGGACGAATCAAGTGGATTGTAGACGGCTACACCACTACTGATCACTATCCATACTCCAACGCAGAGCCATTCAATGTTGCGATTCTTGACACGGCATCGGAAGACTTCAATCGCGCAATGGGTGATGTTAACTACATTCGCAATTCGGTGAAGGCCACCGTGGACGCTTATGACGGCAAGGTTGAGCTGTTTGCCTGGGATGAGCAGGATCCTATTTTGAAGGCCTGGACTAAGGTCTTCCCAGCTACCGTAAAACCGCTGAGTGAAATGAGCGGAGAGCTACTTTCGCATGTTCGTTATCCGGCTGATTTATTCAAGATGCAGCGCTGGGTGCTGGGTCGCTACCACGTAACCGATGCTGGTTCTTTCTACTCCCAACAGGATGCTTGGATGACTCCGAACGATCCCGTTGAGGGGACTGGCCTTGGCACTTTGCAGCCGCCCTACTACTTGACCATGAAGACGCCGGGCGAGCAGGACAATGCCTTTTCGATCTACTCGACCTTCATCCCACAATCCACTGGGGAAACTACCCGTAACGTGCTGACTGGCTATCTCATTGCTGATGCAGACGCCGGAAGAACGGCGGGTCAGATCAGTGAGCGCTACGGCAGGCTTACGCTTTTGAATCTTCCTCGCGGGACGATTGTGCCCGGACCCGGTCAGGTTCAGAACAACTTCAATGCCGACAGTGAAGTTTCTTCGCTGCTAAACATCTTGCGACAGGGCTCCACTCGAGTTCTCAATGGCAATTTGTTGACATTGCCGGTTGGCGGTGGACTGCTCTATGTTCAGCCGGTCTACATTGAGTCCACCGGTGAGACCAGCTATCCACTACTGCAAAAAATTCTGGTGGCTTTTGGAGATCAAATTGCGTTTGAGGACACTTTGGAACTTGCACTAGATGATTTGTTTGGTGGAAATTCCGGTGCTGACATCCCAGATGGCACTACCAACCCAGACGATCAAACGCCAACTCCTAACACTGATAATCCCGCCCTGGATGCTGCGCTGAACAAAGCTAAGCAAGCGTTAGAAGATAAGGAACGTGCTCTTCGAAATGCTGATTGGAGCGCTTACGGTGAAGCGGATGAGCGCTTGCAGCAGGCGATTGAGGAAGCGCTGCGGGCACTAGAGAACCAGCCTTAGTTCTGCTAATGTAGGGACTTCGCCGCGGGGTGGAGCAGTTCGGTAGCTCGCCGGGCTCATAACCCGGAGGTCGTAGGTTCAAATCCTGCCCCCGCAACCACTAAATTCCCTCGAGAGATTTCTCTCGAGGGTTTTTTCTTGTGGAAAACTCCCGGCAAAAAAACTAGCCCTTACCTAAATTACGCACATGCGTTGGTTTTTACTGCTTCCTCTTTTGGTCGGCTGTAGCCAGTCGGAACTGGCTGGCTTGCAACAAAAACTTGATCAATATGCTGACCTATCCGCAAATTCGCAGTCTCTGCACGGAGTCTTGAGTGGAGCTGCATTAGAGAGTGCAGAGAAAAGCCTCGAATTGCAGTCAGAGTTAGGCCTCACCCAAATCGGCCTAGCCAGATTCGAGGTTCTATCTGCAGCAAATGGACTAGGCAGCGGCTGTCTTGACCTATCCGATCTTGAGTTAGTGAATTCGAAGGGTGAGCTGATTCGAACCAGTCGCTCAGAGCGGGTTGAGTTTGAGGTCGAATATGAACCTAACTTTGTAATTACTTCACTAGAGGTTAGCGAGAATCCGTGCTGAGTGTTCAAATTATGATGGCCAGTTGCGACTTGATCGCTGCTGGGATGGGAATCTGTGGGTGCGCTAGCAGCACTACGACCGAAATTCAATTTCAACTTTGTGCTGAGCAGCGAATAGCAATCGAGCAGAAGGCTCCGCAAGATCGCCCACGGAAGTGGTGCCGCTTCTACACCAACGGAACAATCGATGTCCCGACACCAATTTATTTAGAGGCTTATGTCTACGTTGGCTCCAGGCTCTGTATTGGCGACAAGCCGGACGCCCCTAGCCGAACAATAGAAGACGATCTACAGGATCAATTACAGGCTCGTTCAGGTCAGCCACTAGCGAGCTGGGAACCAGGCGGAGAATTGGAAATTGATCAACCTGCTCTCTTTCGCGTTGACTTCGACGAGAAGACCATTGCTGGCCAGCTGCTGGGTCGCTCGGCCAGCATTCGCTTTGTCGGCCTTTCGCATCGCTGGGTCTTCTCAGATGGTGACCGTGGAAGTGGGCCAACGGTTCAGAAGTTTTTCCTAGAACCCCAAGATCAAACAGCGCAGGCATTTGTCAGGGTGAGAGTCGATTATCGGTATGCGGAAGGCAGCTGGGTGATTGGTGCCCTGGAGGCTGAGCTCCCGAGTAATTTGCTGGAACTAAGCGTCATTGAGAGGCCAAGACGGACCTTGCTTGTGGGCTAAGGGTCAGAAAACTTTCAGGCGGAATTCAATCAATCCTCACTTTTGTTGGCAATAATCATTGGCAGCACGAAAGGGTTGAAATGTCACAATTCAATCGATCTGGCGAATCCCAGTTCGTTTTTTCCTCCACCTACGCTGCGCCTGCGGTCAACCAAAAAAAGCCAAAGCGTAGGTCATTCCTCGGGGTTGCCGCACTGGCTATGTCGAGTGCACTGGTGGGAGGCATTATTGGCTCATCCGCCTTCACGGTCACTTATTTTGGTGCGTCGCAACCGGCGCCGGTAGTTGTCAATAACGTTGAACAAATAAATTGGGTAACTGGTGCGGCCTCAGCTGCAGGACCATCCGTTGTGACACTTTTTGTTCAGTCGCAGGTTTCAAGTGGATCAGGGTCAGGAGTAATTCTTACTCAAGACGGATACATCGTTACCAATGCTCACGTGGTGACTTTGAGTGGGTCCACCAACCAGCCCGACATTTCGGTTAAGTTGTGGGATGGCACAGTAATTCCAGCTGAACTTGTCGGTTATGACTCGGTGTATGACCTGGCCGTCATAAAGGTTGATGCGGCCGGTTTGAAGCCAATTGCATTTGCCGATTCCAGCAAGTTGAACGTAGGTCAGAACGTGGTTGCGATTGGCGCTCCGCTGGGGCTTTCCTCCACGGTCACCGAAGGAATTGTTTCCGCGCTGAATCGCACCATCCAAGTTGCTTCGGCAGAGGTGAACGATGAACCTGGTTTGCAATTCTGGACTGGAACTGGCGAGTCAATTTCAATCAAAGTAATACAGACGGATGCAGCGATTAACCCTGGTAACTCGGGAGGTGCGCTGGTAAATGAAAATGGCGAGCTGGTTGGCATTAACGTCGCAATCGCCACCGCTGGCGGGGGAGAGGCGGGCTCGATTGGAGTCGGATTTGCCATCCCGTCCAACACCGCCGATCGAATTGCCAGAGAGATCATGCAATCAGGTAAGGCAACTCATGGCTTGCTTGGCGCGATGGTTAGAGACAGTGCGCAACCGGGCAGTGGATTCTCAACAGGTGCAGTCGTTGAGGAGGTAACTGCTGGGGGAGCGGCCCAGCTTGCCGGCATTCAAAGTGGAGATGTTGTTGTTGAGTTTGCGGGTCAGGCTGTGAATGGAGCTGCCGATCTAACAGCAATGGTGAGGGCGCAACCAGCAGGTGCAGAGGTTGAAGTCGTAGTCTTGCGTGATGGCGAACGAGTGAAATTTCAAGTTACTCTCGGCGATGCTGAGGACCTAAACTAACGCCATGAGCGAGCAAACCAAAGAAGATCTTGAACAGGTTGAAGCTGGCGACCATGAACGCTACTCACATTTTGTAAAAAAAGACAAAATTGTAGAGTCCGCTGTCATGGGTAATGCGGTTATTGCTTTGTGTGGCAAGGTCTGGGTTCCCTCTCGAGACCCACAAAAATTTCCAGTTTGTCCGATGTGTCAGGAAATCTACGAAAGGCTCAAGAACTAACTGTAGATAGTTGGGATTGCGGGCTCACCCTTGGACAGCCGCAGAGCGTTTGGCATTAGTTCTGCCCTTGCTTTTTGATGATGTGCCCTAGCTAGCTTCACACCATCTAAGCCTAGATACTGTTCAATCGGCTTGCCATCGAAAAGCAGTTGCTGCAGCTTTCGACCGGTTTTTTTGCCGATTAGTTCTGCCACTGCATAACCTTCTTCGATTTGTCGGTAGGCAATCTTTTTTCCGCCGCGCGAAGCTTTACCTTTGGATTTCTTTGCAACATCCACCCAGCCATTACCTTTGCGGTGGGAAACCAGTTTGTATACGAAACCCGCGGTTGGATGTCCAGAGCCGGTAACGAGCGACGTTCCTACACCGAATCGATCAACTGGAGCCGCCGCCAGCGCGGCAATCGTGTATTCATCCAAGTCGCTTGTCAGCACTATTTTGGTATCGCCAGCACCTAATTTGTCCAATTGATTTCGCACTTCTTCAGCCGTAGCGGCTAGGTCACCCGAGTCGATGCGTACCGCGGAAACTTTACCCTTGGTGATCTTTACTGCCAGGTCAACAGCTTTCTTGATGTCGTAGGTGTCGACCAAAAGAGTTGTGTCGACGCCTAGCGCATCTACCTGTGCTCGAAAAGCTTCTTCCTCGCTGTCGTGTAGAAGAGTAAAAGAGTGGGCCGAAGTTCCCATTGTAGGAATTCCCCATTGCTTTCCAGCTTGCAAGTTGCTCGTTGCATCAAAGCCAGCGATAAATGCGGCGCGGGCGGCGGCTACTGCGCTGAGCTCTTGGGTTCTGCGGGAACCCATTTCAACCAAAGTTCTTCCCTGGGCGACAGAGTCCATTCGGGCGGCAGCAGAAGCAATTGCGGAGTCGTGATTGAGAATGGAAAGAATGATGGTTTCTAGAATGACCGCTTCAGCAAAGGGGGCAGTAACAGTCAACACGGGTGAACCCTCAAAAAACAATTCACCCTCCTGGTAACCCTCAATGCGTCCAGTGAACTTGTAGTCGACTAGGAAATTTAGGGTGTCAACATTGACGATGGAGTTCTGTTGAAGATAAGAAATGTCATCACCGGTGAATCGAAAATCACGAATTGCTTCTAGCAGCCTGCCAGTGCCTGCCAACACCCCATAGCGTCTTCCAGCGGGCAAAGATCTCGTGAAGACTTCAAAGACACATTCGCGTTGAGCCTTGCCCGACTTTAGGGCAGCCTGAACCATCGTCAGCTCATAGCGGTCAGTTAGAAGTGCATAGGACACGCCACCAGCCTACTGAGCAAGCGGATAGCACTCTAGACTTGGCCTCGTGGACGCAAGGCCGATTGGCATTTTTGATTCTGGAGTCGGTGGCTTAACCGTCGCACGAGCAATCATTGATCAGCTCCCTCATGAGTCAATCGTTTATGTGGGAGACACACTCAATTCCCCCTACGGACCAAAATCTCTGGCTGAAGTTAGAAGTCTTGCGCTGGCGGTCATGGATGAGTTGGTTGAATCTGGAGTCAAGCTCCTTGTGATTGCCTGCAACTCAGCATCTGCAGCTGTTTTGCGTGATGCGCGTGAGAGATACACCGAGGCCAAGGGTGTGCCTGTGGTTGAGGTGATTCAACCTGCCGTTCGAACAGCTGTCGCTTCTAGCAAGAACAAGAAGGTCGGTGTTATTGGTACTTCAGCAACCATTTCTTCCGGTGCCTACGAAGACGCATTTGCAGCAGCGGTTGACTTTGAGATTACCTCTGCGGCCTGCCCCGCATTTGTTGACTACGTCGAGCGAGGAGTCACGTCGGGATCTGAGCTCATGAAAGTAGCTGAGGACTACTTAGCACCTATCAAAGCGGCTGGAGTGGATACTTTGGTTCTGGGCTGCACACACTATCCACTGCTCCAGGCTGCTATCGCCTATGTCATGGGAGACTCGGTTCGACTTGTGTCGTCTGCAGATGAGACCGCCAAGGATGTTTATAAAGTGCTGACGGAACACAACTTACTTGCCTCTGAGAGTGTGAAGCCAAGCTATTCATTCTTTGCGACCGGAGATGCCAAGGCTTTCGAGATATTGGCCAAGCGATTTTTGGGACCAGAAGTATCCGGGGTGAAAAAAATGGACAGAAAGAATTAACTTGCGAAAAGACGGAAGATCAGCGGGCCAGCTTAGACCCATCAGTATCGAGCGCCAATACACGATTCATGCCGAAGGGTCGGTTTTAGTTTCATTTGGAAACACAAAGGTGCTCTGTAACGCTTCCTTTACTCCAGGTGTCCCTAGATTCAAAAAGGATTCTGGTGAGGGTTGGGTGACCGCAGAGTATTCGATGCTACCCAGGGCTACCAATGAGCGAACTGATCGCGAAAGCGTAAAAGGGAAGCTCGGCGGACGAACTCATGAAATTTCGCGACTGATTGGACGTGCTTTACGCGCAGTGGTTAATTTCAAGGCACTTGGAGAGAACACCATAGTGATTGATTGTGACGTAATCCAAGCTGACGGCGGAACAAGGACCGCAGCCATTACGGGAGCATTTGTTGCCTTGATGGACTCAATTTCTTGGGCGAAGAAAAAGGGACTAATCTCCGCTTCCGCGAAACCGATTTTGGACACTGTTGCCGCTGTCTCTGTTGGGGTAGTTGATGGGCAAGTATTGTGCGACCTCGCCTACGAGGAAGATGTTCGCGCAGAGACAGATATGAATGTGATTGTCACTGGTCGGGGGCTTTTTGTTGAGGTGCAGGGAACCGCGGAGGCTGCCCCCTTTAGCAAAGAAGAATTGGATGCATTACTAGAGCTCGCGCTTGGCGCTACCGCAGAACTAACGGCAATTCAAAAAGCAACTCTGGGTGAGACACTGGAGCTTGCCTAGTGGAGCTAGTCTTTGCAACCGGTAATCAACACAAACTCTCAGAAGCTAGAGAAATATTTGCCCGAAGGGCGCAACACATTCAGATCCAGCCCTACGAAGGGGGTTCTCCCGTTGAAAGCGGCATCAGTTTTCTAGAAAATGCTCGGATCAAGGCCTTGGCTGCATTTGGGGCAACAGGAAAGACAGCTTTCGCTGATGATTCGGGCATATGCGTTGACGTAATGGGCGGTGCGCCAGGAATATTTTCAGCAGGGTGGTCGGGTAGTCGTTCCGATCAGAAAAACCGAGAACTTCTGTTAGCCCAATTGGGGGATGTTCCGACAGAGCATCGTGCTGCCAGCTTTGTTTGCACAATTTCTTTGGTTGGAGAAAACATCGACCTAAGTTTCACAGGAGTCTGGCCTGGCTCCATCTCGCTTGAATCCAGAGGATCGGCTGGTTTTGGCTACGATCCAGTCTTCATTCCAGAAGGTTTTGTACTGACCGCTGCTGAACTGGAGCCAGAGCTAAAGAATTCGATGTCGCATCGATTTTTGGCGATGTCTCAATTGGCAGATTATTTTTCAAATTAGCGCCCCCAGCAGGATTCGAACCTGCGCACCCGCCTCCGGAGAGCGGTGCTCTATCCCCTGAGCTATGGGGGCGGCAATTGGAAGCCTAGCATTTGGGCTCTTTTGAACTTTTGAGCTGACTTGGAAAGCATCCAGTTTTACTCTTGGTAGCCCAAAAATCCCTCGGACTGTGACTTCTAATTTTCACGAATACCAAATAGTTCTGCTCTTGAAAGCGGGGCGATCTTTGAGCTGCATGTAGCGCCTTTGACCTAGTGCCATGGTGATAATGAAAGATAGGATTGAGGTTCGTCGCCGAACCCCACCCTTTTTCAGTCAGGATTTTCGTGACCCCAGAGCAGCTAACTCAGGTTATCCTTCAGGCCTTGGCCGACCTGAAGCAAGAAGGTCGCCTGTCCGCTGAAACTTTGCCTGGTGATGTAGTTGTTGAGCGACCAAAAAATCGAGAGCATGGTGATTGGGCAACCAACGTTGCCATGCAATTTGCAGGACACTTCAAACTCAAGCCTAGAGACCTCGCCGAATTAGTAGCCGAAAAGCTCGAGAAGAGCGAAGTTATAGAAAAAGTATCGATAGCCGGTCCAGGATTTATCAACCTATTCGTTTCAGATTCAGCTGCGGGAGCGCTGGCCAAGCAGGTCGTTGAACATGGATCGAAATATGGTCGTTCCGATTTGCTTTCTGGTCAAAAGCTCAATTTGGAGTTTGTAAGTGCAAATCCCACTGGTCCGATACATCTTGGTGGAACACGCTGGGCGGCAGTAGGGGACTCTTTGGCGAGGGTCTTGCAGTCGCAAGGTGCTGAAGTCGTGCGTGAATACTATTTCAACGATTACGGCGCCCAAATTGATCGTTTTGCTAAATCTCTTATGGCGTCTGCGAGAGGAGAACCGACTCCAGAAGATGGCTATGCAGGCGAATACATCCACGAAATTGCGACAGCGGTAATAAAGACGAATCCTTCAATTTTGTCTTTGCCAGATGATCAAGCCCAGGAAGAGTTTCGTAAAGCCGGCGTTGAAATGATGTTTCAACAAATAAAGCAGTCCCTGCATGACTTTGGGGTGGACTTTGATGTTTATTTTCATGAAAATTCGCTGTATGAGTCCAAAGCGGTTGAAAAGGCGGTTGAAAAACTAAAGTCACTTGGGCACATGTTTGAGCAAGATGGCGCACTCTGGCTTCGCTCTTCAAGCTTTGGTGATGACAGGGACCGAGTGGTCATAAAGAGTGACGGAAATGCCTCCTACATTGCAGGGGATATTGCCTACTACCTTGATAAGCGCTCTCGTGGATTTGACCGCGCAATTTACATGCTGGGTGCCGATCACCACGGTTACATAGGTCGTATGCACGCGGTTTGCGCAGCATTTGGGGATACCCCAGGCGAGCACATGGAAATCTTGATTGGTCAATTAGTCAGCCTAGTTCGAAATGGCGAACCGGTAAGAATGTCTAAACGCGCAGGAACTGTTGTCACCATGGAGGATTTGGTTGAAGCAGTCGGCGTAGATGCCGCGAGGTACTCCCTGGTTCGCTCATCAATAAATTCCACACTCGACATAGATCTTGAGCTACTTTCCAAAAAGACAAATGACAACCCGGTTTTCTACGTGCAGTACGCTCACGCTCGCACCAAGCAGGTAGATAGAAACGCTAGTGAACTTGGACTGGACAGGAGCGTCTTTTCTCCCGAGCTACTTTCAACTGAAAGCGAAAGTGAGTTGCTGGCAAAGCTTTCACAATTCCCTGGAGTCCTTGCGCAGGCTGCTGAGTTTAGGGAACCACACCGAGTAGCTCGGTATCTAGAGGAAGTTGCCGGCAGTTATCACCGTTTTTATGACAATTGCAGAATTCTGCCTCTGCCCTCGCAACCAGCGGAAGCTTTGCACCACACCCGCCTTTGGTTGAATGACGCGGCTGGTGTTGTGCTGGCTAATGGTCTAGCCCTGCTTGGGGTTTCAGCTCCGGAGAGGATGTAGCAATGTCGAATCCTCTTCAGCCGAGCTGGCTAACGAAGGTCAGTGAATTTGGCGATCCGGTTTGGCCAGCAGGAGCGAAAAGAAACAAATTTGGGGAACTAGAAATAAACGGTGTTGGTAGTTCCGAGCTGGTTCGCAAATTTGGATCACCTCTATATGTTGTTGATCAGGCGGAATTTGAATCCAGGCTCTCCAGTGTCAAGACGGCGTTTGAAACTGCCGCAAAGAACGCTGGCACCTCGGTAAAGCTTTACTACGCCTCGAAGGCATTACTGACAGCTGATGTCGCGCGATGGGCTGCCTCCGCTGGCTATTCAATTGATGTCTCAACAGGAGGGGAGCTAGCGGTAGTTCTTGCAGCTGGCGTCCCTGGTTCACAAATCGGTCTTCACGGCAACAACAAATCCTTGGTTGAAATAGGTAGAGCCGTTTCGAGTGATGTCTCAGCAATTGTGATTGATTCAGAAATTGAGATTGAAAGAATTGCGGCAGCGGCAGGCGCTCAGGACAAGATACAGCCAGTGAGATTGCGGGTAAACACTGGTGTGCACGCCCATACTCACGAGTACTTGGCAACCGCTCGCGAAGACCAGAAGTTTGGCATAGCCATCTCTGATGTGCCAAGTTTGGTAGAAAAAATTCGCTCACACTCGCATCTTAAGTTTCTTGGTTTGCATTGCCACATCGGATCGCAGATTTTTGCGGTTGACGGCTTTATTGCCTCCGCCGAAAGGATGCTTGAGCTGCACGCGAGACTTTCTGCAAAAGAAACCATTCCAGAGCTGAATCTCGGCGGTGGCTTTGGAATTGCCTACATTGAAGGAGATCGGCCACTTTCTATAGATGAGATGGCCGATCAAATCGTCAAGGCAGTGAAGAAAAAATGCGATGAGCTATCAATACCGGTACCTAAATTGGCCTTTGAACCAGGGCGAATAATTGCAGGTCCCGCTGGGATCACTCTTTATACAGTCGGGACAACAAAAGAAGTACTGGTTACCGAAGACGGCCCCGGTGCCTCGCGAAAGTACGTCAGTGTCGATGGTGGTATGAGCGATAATTCGCGACCAGCACTATATGAAGCTGAGTACTCAGCGACTTTAGCTTCGAGACCAGTGGAGGGTCCTGCGGCCTTGAGTCGCGTAGTGGGAAAGCACTGCGAGTCAGGTGACATCGTTGTGAAAAATGCGCTGTTGCCGGAGGACATTGGGGTAAACGACTTGCTGGCAGTGGCAGCTACCGGTGCTTACTGCTATTCGCTATCTTCTAACTACAACTATTTGCCGAGACCGGCGATGGTGGCCGTGAAGGACGGAAAAGCACAGCTCTTGATTCGAGCCGAGACCGAACAAGACTTGCTATCTAAAGACATGGGATTGGAAGGCTAGAGCGGATGCAAAGTGAATACCGCCCTATTCGTGTTGCCCTACTTGGCGCGGGGTCTGTCGGTGCTCAGGTCGCCAGGCTGCTGCTTGAAAACAAAGAAGAGCTTGCCAAGCGAGTCGGCGCTGAACTTCAGCTGATCGGGGTGGCCGTTCGAGATGTTAGCGCAAAGCGCTCGGCCGAGATTCCCAAGCACTTGCTAACTAACGATGCGGATTCCTTGCTGACTGGTTCCGATATCGTGATTGAACTGATGGGCGGCATTAGTCCGGCCTATGAGTGGATAAAAAAGGCTCTCAATTCTGGTGCTGATGTCATCACTGCTAACAAGGCCTTAATTGCTGCGAAGGGTAACGAGCTAATCGATCTTGCTCAACAGCTGGGAGCACAGCTTTATTACGAGGCTGCGGTTGGCGGCGCCATTCCGATAATTCGTCCGCTGCGTGAGTCACTTGCTGGTGACAAAATCAATCGAGTTATGGGAATTGTTAATGGAACAACCAATTACATTCTCGACCAAATGGATTCCAAGAATTTAGACTTTCAGGTCGCTCTCAAGGATGCGCAACAGCTAGGTTATGCCGAAGCTGATCCAACTGCCGACATAGAAGGTTATGACGCGGCCAGTAAAGCAGCTATCTTGGCCTCGCTTGCATTTCACAGCGATGTTCCGGTGGAGAAAGTTCACCGTGAGGGCATCACAACAATCAATCCTGAGCAAATCAAGACGGCTCGAGCAGCTGGCTATGCACTCAAATTGCTGGCTATCGGTGAGAGGGTCGATGCAGGTTTAGTAGTGCGTGTGCACCCAACGTTGATTCCACTGAGCCACCCGTTGGCCGCCGTTAGAGGCGCCTACAACGCGGTATTCGTTGAAGCCGAAAGCGCGGGAAGACTAATGTTCTACGGCGCCGGAGCTGGAGGAAAGCAAACTGCTTCTGCAGTGTTGGGAGATCTCGTTTCAGCAGCAAAACGGCATCTTGCGGGTGGGCCGGGACTTGCTACTTCAACTCATGCAAATCTAGAAGTTCTGCCAGTGCAAGCAACCAGAACTCGCTTCCAAATCACTTTGCGGGTTAGCGATCAGCCTGGTGTTTTGTCTTCAATTGCTGGTGAATTTGCTATGCAGGGAATTAGCGTGGAAACGGTCGCTCAAACAACATCGGCTGACAGCGAATCTGCTGCCATTCTTACCATCATGACTCACATCGCTTCTGAGGGTGACCTGGAAAAGGTGGTCGACTCTTTGGCTAAGAACAAGGCGGTCGTCTCGGTTGAGTCTGTATTGAGAGTCGAGGGGCTCTAGTGGCACATCAATGGCGCGGCGTTATTAGAGAGTACTTTGATCGATTACCATTTAGCGATTCAGACCCAATAGTTAGCTTGGGTGAAGGTGGAACACCTCTGATTGAGGCACCAGCGCTCGCCAAGTTGCTGGACGTGGGCACTGTTCACCTAAAGTTTGAGGGAATGAATCCAACTGGTTCATTCAAGGATCGTGGCATGACAACCGCCGTCTCTAAAGCGAAAGCTAGGGGGGCTAAGGCAGTAATCGCAGCATCAACTGGCAACACCTCCGCCTCAGCCGCCGCATATGCGGTGAAGGCTGAGATGCAGTCAGTAGTGCTGGTTCCAGCAGGAAAGATTTCTTGGGGCAAGCTCTCCCAGGCAGTAGCACACAAGGCACAAATCTTGCAGGTCAAGGGCAATTTTGACGACTGTTTACGATTGGCACGAGAACTGAGTGAAAATTACCCAGTATTTCTTGTCAACTCTGTCAATCCCGATCGCTTGCAGGGTCAGAAAACTGCAGCTTTCGAAGTTGTTGATGTCTTAGGACAAGCGCCAGATCTACACGCCATGCCACTGGGTAATGCTGGAAATATTTCTGCCTACCACCTTGGCTATCGAGAAGAAATTGCGGCAGGAAGAATTTCTAGACTGCCACGCCTATTTGGCATTCAAGCTGAGGGGAGCGCACCTTTCATCAAGGGAGCACCTGTGGCGAAACCCGAGACCATTGCTACCGCCATCAGAATTGGAAATCCTGCTTCGTGGGATCTAGCTCAAGCTGCCAAAGCAGACACCAATGGTGGCTTTGGTGCAGTTAGCGACAAAGAAATTCTTTGGATGCACCGCTTCCTCTCTCAAGAAGCTGGTGTCTTCGTCGAACCTTCCAGCGCAACTGGAGCAGCGGGGTTACTCAAACTCAGCCGGCAGGGAGAACTAAAAGGCTTGAACCAAGTTGTAATTACGGTGACAGGCCACGGCCTGAAAGACCCAGATTGGGCCTTGAAGGATGACCGCGGCAGAAAGATTAAGCCTCGTAAGGTAGCGGCTACCGCTGATGCAGTGGCTGGATTACTTGGATTGGAGCGTTCCCGATGACCAAGCTCAAAGTGACGGTACCCGCAACTAGTGCAAACTTGGGTCCTGGGTTTGATTCGCTAGGTATGGCACTGGCTTTCTACGATGAGTATGAACTGGAGACCACTAATTCTGGCCTCGAGATCAAAATTTCTGGGGAGGGCGCTAAGTCAGCCGCCAAGGATGAATCCAATCTGATTTTCAAATCAATAAAGCTCGTTTTTGACGCTTTGGGAGAGAAGCTTCCTGGTATGAAGCTGAATTGCAAAAATTCGATTCCGCATGGCCGAGGAATGGGTTCCTCAGGAGCTGCCGTTGCCGGTGGTGTGATGCTTGCATCAGCCCTGCTCGCAAACAAAAACTTAACCGAGCAGCAGCTGCTTGAATTTGCAACACAGCTGGAGGGACATCCAGATAATGTTGCGCCAGCTTTATTTGGTGGTCTGACAATTGCCTGGGTTGACGAGAGCGGACCGCACCATAAAAAACTTACTGTTCATCGAGGAATTTCTCCGTTAGTGCTTGTAGCCCCAAACGAGATGTCTACCAAGCTAGCTAGGAGTTTGCAGCCTGAGTCTGTGCCGCACACAGACGCGGTCTTCAATGTTTCTAGATCTGCACTATTGGTGGCCGCACTTACGCAAAGCCCTGAGCTGATTTTGGCCGCAACAGAGGATCGCCTTCATCAGAACTACCGAGCCAGCGCCATGCCCGAGACAAGCAAGTTAATTTCGGAGCTTCGCAAAAAAGGACACCCAGCCGTAGTTTCTGGAGCCGGGCCCTCGGTTTTGGTATTAGAGGGCGACCCACAAGACCGCCTAGAGGCCATGGAATACGTGAAAAAACACTTTCCCACGTGGCAGGCACTTGCGCTTGCGGTTGATTTCAAAGGTGCTAGTCTTGAGGGGCAGTCTGGATCAGGCAGCTAGTTAGCCCCACTGCATCTTCAATCAAATTCTGAAGCGCGGCTTTGCCGTGAAGAAATGAGAAATAATAACGATGGTTGACAGCCAAGAAGACAAGCCAGCCAAGAGAACTCGTCGAGTGAGTTCAACGGCAGCTTCCAAGAAAGAAAAACCTGAATCAAAGGATTCCGCAGCTTCTTCGAAGCCTGCGACAGAAACCGAATCAGTTCAATCCGAAGCTCCTCCGCAGAGAGAGCAGAACGAGGACCGCGAGACTCGGGCTAATGATCGAGAGCACTCTAGAGATCGCGACGATGACCGCCGAGGCGGAAGAAATCGACGCGGACGATTCCGTGACCGTGACCGCCGTCGTAATCAAGAGGAGTCAGAGCCAGAAATTTCTGAGGACGATGTACTAATTCCCGTCGCAGGCATCTTGGATGTCCTGGACAACTACGCCTTCCTTAGGACTTCGGGTTACTTGCCAGGACCAAACGATGTTTATGTGTCGTTAGGCCAGGTAAAGAAGTACGGCCTGCGAAAGGGTGACGCCATTGTCGGTTCAATCCGTCAGCCACGCGAGGGTGAAGGGCAGCGTCAAAAGTTCAACGCGCTAGTAAGAGTTGAGTCCGTCAACGGGCAGACCTTAGAAGAAGCCAGTGCCAGGGTTGAATTCAACAAGCTAACTCCGCTCTACCCAGACACCAGATTGCGCTTGGAAACTGATCCCAAGAAGCTCAGCACCAGAATCATCGACCTAGTTTCACCAATTGGTAAGGGTCAGCGTGGTCTGATCGTTTCTCCGCCAAAGGCCGGAAAGACTCTAATCTTGCAGGCAATTGCCAACGCCATCACTGCAAACAACCCTGAGGTCCACCTGATGGTGGTTCTGGTTGACGAGCGCCCAGAAGAAGTTACCGACATGCAGCGCACCGTCAAGGGTGAGGTCATTGCCTCCA
>CAZTLT010000004.1:0-30650 GCA_964614615.1 uncultured Aquiluna sp.
CGCGCGCTCGGGATTGCTCTAACCCCAAAGGCTGGAAAGTACATGCAGAAGCGTGCATATGCTCCCGGTCAGCACGGCCGCACCAAGCGCAAGTCGGATTCCGACTTTGCAGTTCGCCTTCGCGAGAAGCAGAGACTGCGCGCGCAGTATGGAATTCGTGAAGCGCAGCTCCGAAAGACTTTCCAGGAAGCAAAGCGCACCGATGGTCTAACCGGTGAGAACCCAGTTGAGCTACTCGAGATGCGCTTGGATGCGCTCGTGCTCCGCTCGGGGTTTGCCCGTACCATGGCGCAGGCTAGGCAGATGGTCGTACATCGCCACATCATGGTTGATGGTCAGCGAGTTGACCGACCTTCATTCCGCGTGAAGCCTGGACAGATGATCCACGTTCACGACAAGAGTGAGAAAACCGAACCTTTCCAGGTCGCAGCAGCAGGTGGTCACGCAGACGTGAACGCCGCCACTCCTGAGTACCTATCCGTACAGCTGGACAAACTACAGTCGACACTTGTGCGCCGACCAAAGCGTGCTGAAGTGCCGATTGTTTGTGAAGTCCAGTTGGTGGTTGAGTACTACGCAGCGAGGTAGTCAAAGTGCCTGCCGGCGACCTAGCAGTTGTCATTATTAGCGCAGCTCTGCTGCTGCTTGTTTTGATGCTGGCCTTGCCGCTAATCAAGCTAGCTCGACTGATCGACGAGACAACTCGAACAGTTCAGATCTTTAACAATGAACTGCAGCCGATGCTTGGTGAGGCCAAGACCACTCTGAGCGAAGCGAACAAACAGCTAAAGCGAATTGATCACATCACATCTGATGTTGAGCAGGTAACTGAAAACATCAATTCATTAGTAGCAGTTTTCACTTCCTCGGTCGGTGCACCGCTCAGTAAACTGATGGGTGTCGTACAGAGCTTTACTTCAATTCTCGGAAAGCGAAGGTAGATCATGTCAAGGTTCGGTTGGTTTGTTGCAGGCCTGGGACTAGGAGCATTTGCTGCCATTCAAGCTAAGGACAATCCACAAGTGAAGGCAGCGGCCGAAGAACTGCTTGGCGCTGCAAAGGATTTTGGCAACGCTGTATCCGAAGGCTATAAAGAGCGTGAGGCTGAGCTTTCGAACAAGTCAAACCCCAAGCCCAAGAAGCAGTAAATGAAAACCGCTGAAATCAAGCGGCGGTGGCTTGAGTTCTTCGAAAAGAAGAACCACACGGTAGTACCTAGTGCTTCGTTGATATCTCAAGACCCCAACCTTATGTTCACGGTTGCAGGGATGGTGCCATTTATCCCTTACATGACTGGCGTGCTTCCTGCTCCTTTCTCGAGGGCGACTTCTGTCCAAAAGTGTGTAAGAACTCTGGACATCGAAGAGGTCGGTAAGACGACCAGGCACGGCACCTTCTTCCAGATGAATGGCAATTTTTCCTTTGGCGACTACTTCAAGCGGGAGGCCATTGCCTTTGCGTGGGAGCTGCTTACTAGTCCGCTTGAAAAGGGAGGGCTCGGATTTGACCCCGAGCGACTTTGGGCAACGGTCTACGAAGACGACGAAGAATCCATCGGTTACTGGCTCGAACAGACTTCAATCCCGCGAGAGCGAATTCAAAAGCGTGGCATGAAAGACAACTACTGGTCCACGGGACAAAGAGGGCCAGCTGGCCCTTGCTCCGAGATCTACTTTGATCGCGGACCGGCTTACGGCGTTGAGGGCGGACCCGAAGCGGATGAAGATCGTTACATTGAAATTTGGAATTTAGTTTTCATGCAGTACGAGCGCGGTGATGGTGGAGCTAAAGAGGGATTCCCGATTCTCGGTGAGCTGCCTAAGAAGAACATCGACACTGGCATGGGTCTTGAACGCGTTGCCTTCCTATTGCAGGGTGTTGAGAACATTTACGAGATTGATCAGGTCAGGCCCCTGATTGACATCGCAAGCTCTCTCAGCGGTAAACGCTATGGCGCTGATGAGTCTGACGATGTGCGCATGCGTGTGATTGCGGATCACATTCGGTCAGCGCTCATGTTGATGAGCGATGGTGTCTCTGTCTCCAATGAGGGTCGTGGTTATGTATTGCGTCGGTTGCTAAGACGCTCGGTTCGAGCTCTGAGGTTATTAGGTATCGAACAGCCTTCGTTTGAGAAGCTTTTCACAGCTAGCAAAAATGCCATGGTTGACGCTTATCCAGAATTAGAAGAGAGCTTTGATCGAGTGCTTCGAGCTGCATTGGCTGAGGAAACAGGGTTCAGAAAGACCTTGGATGCTGGAAGTCAGGTGCTTGAAGAAGAGCTTGCCAAGACAAAATCTCAGTTATCTGGGGAGATCGCATTCCTATTGCATGACACCTACGGCTTCCCGATTGACCTAACTGTGGAAATCGCCGAGGAAAGCGGTAAATCAGTTGATCGAGATAAGTTCGACGAGCTAATGAAGCAACAGCGGGATCGGGCCAAACTTGATGCAAAGAGCAAGCGGGCAAGTACAAACCTGGATGTCTATCGTGAATTCCGGGCACAGGGCGAAACCAAGTTTTTGGGATACGAAAGTCTCGCAACTGAAGCAAAAGTACTGGGTCTAATCCATGATGGACAAGCCGTCGGGGAGCTCCATCCAGGGCAGATTGGTGAAGTCGTCCTTGATCGAACCACTCTCTACGCCGAGTCAGGTGGACAAATAGCTGATGCCGGTCAAATTGTTGCTGGCAATCTCGTGCTTGAAGTGCTCGATGTACAAAAGCCAGTCAAGGGACTTTTCTCTCATCGGGTGAGGGTGGTAAGTGGCGAAGTCAATCAAGGCCAATTGGTTGAGACAAAGGTAAATCCGGATTGGCGGCTAGGTGCCTGCCAAGCGCACAGTGCCACACATGTTGTTCACGCGGCGCTTCGACAAGTCCTAGGACCCAATGCCCTGCAGTCAGGTTCTTACAACAAACCCGGTTACATGCGACTTGATTTTGCATGGGGAGAGTCGCTCTCTGAGAGCACAAAGAGCGAAATTGAAGAGGTTTCAAATTTGGCAATTCGCTCCGATCTTGCTGTCAGCGCCCAATTTATGACGCTTCCAGAGGCTAAAGACTGGGGAGCAATCGCGCTATTTGGTGAAACCTATGACGAGCAGGTAAGAGTTGTCCAGGTTGGTGGGCCGTGGTCTCGAGAACTTTGCGGAGGAACGCACGTTTCGAGGTCCAGTCAAATTGGTTTAGTGAGCCTGATGGGGGAATCATCGGTTGGTTCTGGGGTGAGAAGAATTGAGGCGGAAGTCGGCATTACCGCACTGCGATCTCTAATTTCAGAGCGCAACCTTCTGAAAAGACTAAGTAGCGAACTAAAAGCACCGCCGGCCGAGCTCGAATCTCGATTCACGGAGTCTCTCAGTCAACTACGGGCTGCTCAGAAGTCTCTGGAAGAACTAAGCCTAAAGTCGGCCATGGCGGAGCTACCAGCTCTAATTAGTGCCGCTCAGAAAATTGGTGAAAACAGCGTCATTGCAACTTTGATGACTGACGTAAATTCCTCGGAAGTGCTGCGGCAAGTGGCTCTATCGGCCAGGGATCGCCTCGGTGAAAAATCAGTTGTGATTCTTGGCGCAGTAGTGGAAAACAAACCAGTAGTAATGGTGGCGGTAGGCAAGCAGGCACAGACGACAACCAACGCAGGTCAAATCGCCAAGACTGCTGCGACAGTTCTCGGAGGCGGTGGCGGTGGCAAAGCTGACTTTGCTCAAGCCGGGGGATCTAGCGTTTCGAAGATTGCAGAGGCAATCAGCGCAGCTAAGGGCCAGCTCTCTTGATTTGCCTCGGTGTAGATCCCGGGCAATCTCGCGTTGGATTAGCACTTGGGCAAGACACGCTTGCTCTGCCTCTAGAGTCGATTCCTGCCGTTAGCGCTGCTGAAGCGATTCAACAACTAGCTGCAGACAAGCATGCGGAGAGAATCTACGTTGGATTGCCCATTTCACTCTCTGGTGCTTCGACACAGTCAACACTAGCGGCCATTGACCTTGCTAAGGATTTGGCTGGCAGGGTGGAGCTGCCGGTTGTATTAATTGACGAAAGACTTACAACCGTTGAATCTGCCCGATTGGCTCAACAGATCGGTAAAACTGCCAAGCAATCAAAGAGCTTTGTTGACGCAGAGGCGGCTCGCCTAATTGTTGAGACGGCAATTTCCGCCAACCACAAAATCGGAATCGAGTTGGAGGAATACCTTGCTCGATTCCAATAGCCCAGCGCCAAAGAGATCAGGCAGAAGAAACTTAACTCTTGTTCTGCTTGGCCTTGCGTTGGTTGGTGCAATATCCATCAACCCTGTTTTGCAGGCTGTTGATTCATTGGTGTCCCGATTTACAGTTGAAGACTATGTCGGTCAGGGTGAGGGAACCGTTGTAATCGTCATAGAGGAGGGTGATCTCGGGGAAGATGTGGCTAGAAAGTTGGTCGCTGCCGATGTCGTGAAGAGTTTTGACGCGATCTATCGGCCTATGCTTCAGTCGGACCTAGTGATCTTTCCAGGGCATTATGAATTCCCATTACAGATACCAGGCGCCGAAGCGCTAAAGATTCTGCTTGCTGCAAAGCCGATCACAAATACCGTGACAATTCCGGAAGGCTTCCAGATAGCTCAAATTGTTCCGTTGCTGAGCAGAGAGCTGGACCTAGCGGAGGCTGAAATCTACAAAGAAATTGACCAGGCAAATGAGGATTACCCTGGACCAACTCTCGAGGGTTACCTATTCCCAGCCACATATCAATTTCAACCCGGCGTAAGTGCTGAAGAGGTTGTTCAGACAATGTTGGAGCGGATGCGAGAGGAACTAGCTAAGTTCGACATCAGTCTCGAAGATTCGTTACCTGTCATCACGCTCGCCTCTATCGTTCAGGAGGAAGCTCGCCTTAAAGAGGACTTCTATAAGGTTTCGACAGTTTTCAACAATCGACTTGAAAAAGGAATGCTGCTTCAAACCGATCCCACCGTCAAGTATTACTACGAGGGCTCTATTGAATCTTTCCAACAAGGCCTAGCGGACAGAAATAATCCGTATAACACCTACGTCTATAAGGGTTTGCCACCTGGTCCCATTAGTTCTCCAGGCTCTTTGGCTATTGACGCGGCACTAAATCCAGCACCGGGAGATTACATATTTTTTGTGACAATAAATCTTGATAGCGGTGAAACGATTTTTAGTGAAACACTGCGAGAGCACGAAGCAGCCGTTGAGCTTTATCGCAAGTGGCTGAGGGAGAATCCTGACTGGGATGATTAAGAAACTAGCGGTATTAGGGTCACCCATTGAGCATTCAAAATCCCCGCAGATACAACTTGCGGCCCTGAATAGTCTTGGAGTTGAGGCGACCTTCGAGCGCGTTCAAGTCACCAACTTAGGCGAGTTCCTATCTGAAACTCGAGAGTCATTTGATGCGCTGTCGCTAACCATGCCCCTTAAGGAGCAGGCTGTCGCCCTTGCAGATTGGGTTGATCCACTAGCAGAGAAAGTACATGCAGCGAATTATTTGATTCGAAACGGTAACGAGTGGCGGGCGTATAACACTGATGTTTTTGGCATAAGGAAAGCGACCGAGGCTGTTCCAGCAAAAACTGTTGGCATCTTGGGCACCGGCGCAACAGCGCGGAGTGCGCTAGCCGCATTTGATGGCAAAACGACTCTTCTCTGGGGCCGTAACGCCACTTCGGCCGAGGAGCTTTCGCATGAATTTGGCGCTTCGAGTGCCAATTTGTCATCAGTCCTCAGTTGCGATTTAGTGGTATCGACCCTTCCGGCCGATGCTCTGGCCACGCTTGCCTGGGCTACTCAGCCTGGTGTGTTACTGGATGTGGTTTATTCAAGACCGAGTCCAAGTGGATTCTCCGAATACATCTCCGGGCTTCAAATGTTGGTTTGGCAGGCCATTGGGCAGCTCAGGATCCTGATCAACGGTTCAGAACACCCCCTTGATAATGAGGGCGAGCTTGCAAGGATCATGCTCCGAGCAGCAGAAGTGGCAGAATAAGTAAATGTTTCGATGGCTAACCGCAGGTGAATCGCATGGTCCTGAACTGATCGGGGTCGTCGAAGGGCTGCCAGCTGGCGTGCCTATTCTGGTTGAAGACATTCAAACCGCTCTCGCGCGCCGCCGACTTGGCTATGGCCGCGGAGCCAGGATGAAGTTTGAGGAGGACCAGGTAACCATTTCATCCGGTGTGAGATTTGGCCTTTCACAAGGGGGACCAGTTTCGATTCGCATCGCCAACACCGAATGGCCCAAGTGGGAAACCGTCATGAGCGCGGCACCAGTATCAGAGGAAGCCCTCACCGGTGCGCGCGCTGCGAAACTGACACGTCCAAGACCAGGGCATGCCGACTTCACTGGAATGCAGAAGTATGGTTTCGACGAAGCCAGACCAGTGCTGGAAAGAGCGAGTGCGAGGGAAACCGCAACGAGAGTTGCCTTAGGGAGAATTGCTCAAAATTTCTTGGCGGAACTAGGAATCAAATTAGTAACTCACACGGTTGCAATTGGACCGGTAAGAAATGAAAGTAGCAAACTACCTAAGCCAGCAGACTTAGAGCGGCTTGATTCGGACCCGGTTCGCTGCTTTGATCCTGATGCTTCTAAGGCAATGATTGCAGAAATCGATGATTGTCATTCATCCGGCGACACCCTAGGTGGCGTGGTGGAGACTTTGGTATACGGCGTTCCGCCTGGACTTGGCTCATATGTGCATTGGGACAGAAGATTGGATTCCAGACTTGCCGCCGCAGCGATGGGCGTACAAGCCATTAAGTCTGTCGAAATTGGAGACGGTTTAGAGACTACTCGTCGGCGTGGAAGCGTGGCACACGATGAAATCGTTCGCTCTGAGAACTTAGTTCAGCGCTCGACTGACCGTGCTGGTGGGATTGAAGGTGGCATGAGCAATGGTGAAATCATTCGCGTGCGCGCCGGCATGAAGCCTATCTCGACCGTTCCAAAAGCGCTGCAGACGATTGACACAGATAGCGGTGATGCAACCACGGCTCACCATCAGCGCAGCGATGTCTGTGCTGTTCCTGCCGCCGGTATTGTCATCGAAGCCATGATTGCTTTAGTGCTTGCTGAAGCTGTCTTAGAAAAATTCGGTGGAGATTCACTTGCCGAGACCAAGCGAAACATGGATTCGTACCTCGCTGCTATTCCTGAGACACTTCAGTCGCGCATAGCAAAGCCTGAATAATGTCAACCGTTGTGCTGATTGGTCCAATGGGAGCTGGAAAATCAACGCTAGGTAAGAAACTCGCGAAAGCCCTGGAATTACCTTTCTCTGATACTGACAAGATGGTCGAAAAAGATCACGGACCAATCGTTGAGATCTTTGCAACAAAAGGTGAGACAGCCTTCCGCGATTATGAGCAGAAAGCGCTAGCTGATGCACTCTCCATCGGGGGAGTGATTGCAACTGGCGGAGGGATTGTTCTTCGTGAAGAGAATCGCAGAGCATTAGAGGGTCATCGGGTAATTTTCCTGGACACTGATGCAGAATCTGTCCTGAAGCGCGTAAACCTGCTAAAGCGACCACTTTTGCGCGACAATCCCGAGCGCTGGCAGCAAATTTACTCTGAGCGCGTCGAACTTTACCGGGCTCTGGCAGGAGACACTCTGTTTACTGGAAATCGACCAATCAAAACGTTGCTGGCAGAACTCAAGGATAAAGTCAGAGGCTATGGAAACTAGTGTGATTGGGCGGGGCCTGCTTCTGGATGTCGCGCCCGCACTTGAAGGAAGCAAGAAAGCGCTTCTGATTGCCCCTGCCGCCCTCGCTGCCACTGCAGAGAGACTAAAAGAGGTGTTACAGGACAGCGGTGTTGAGGTCCTGCTAGCCGAAGTGCCCAGCGGCGAAGATGCCAAGCGCATCGAGGTTGCAACTTTCTGCTGGAAAATCATGGGCCAGGCTGATTTCAATCGAGATGATTGCGTAATTGGACTAGGAGGCGGTTCAACAACCGACCTTGCTGGTTTCGTAGGTGCGAACTGGTTGCGTGGAGTCAATGTTTTTCTTATTCCGACGACTCTGCTTGGAATGGTCGACGCTGCTATCGGAGGCAAAACAGGAATAAACACGTCTGAGGGCAAGAATCTTGTCGGTTCTTTTCACCTACCGAAGAAAGTCTTCGTCGATCTCGACACTCTTGAAACCCTGCCTCGTAATGAGCTACTGGCTGGGATGGCTGAGGTTGTAAAGTATGGATTCATCCAAGATCCCGGCATGCTTCAAACTGTCCTAAGCGACGATGCTGCTACGGACCACACAAGTGCAGTATTTGAAGATTTGATAACCCGTTCGATACGCATTAAGGAAGCAATTACGGCTGAGGACTTTAGAGAGAATGGCAAACGAGAGTTCCTCAATTACGGACACACTTTAGGCCACGCAATTGAACATGCTGAGCGCTACAAGTGGCGCCACGGAGCTGCTATTTCGATCGGAATGGTGTTCGCTGCTGAACTCTCCGCTCTCAGCGGGAAACTCTCCATCGACGAAGTAGACCTTCACCGCAGTGTTTTGGCGAAGTTGGGGCTTCCTATGAAATACAGAGCCGATCGTTGGGACATGCTTCTATCTACCATCCAGCGAGACAAAAAGACCAGGTCGGGGGTCTTGAGGTTCGTGGTACTAGACCGCATAGGGAAGCCCTCAATCCTGCATGCGCCAACTCGCGAACTTCTTTTCACTGCGTATCAAACAATTGTGGAATAGTTCTACCTATGAAAGTTCTAGTTCTAAACGGACCCAATCTGAATCTGCTTGGTCAACGGGAGCCAGATATATACGGCGTAGCGAGCATCTCGGAACTAGAAAAATCTGTGAGCTCGGAGGCTGGCAAAATCGGTCTAGACGTCAGTTTTCGTCAAACCAACAGCGAGTCGGAGCTTATTGATTGGATTCAAGAAGCATTTGCAGCCAAAACACCAGTCATTCTCAATCCAGCAGCGTTCACCCATTACTCGTATGCCCTTCGAGATGCATGTGCCGCGCTGACAAAGTCGGGTGTGCCTCTGATTGAGGTGCACATTTCAAACCCCCACACCCGCGAAGAGTTTCGGCAGACCAGCGTCATTTCTTCGGTGGCGACCGGGGTAATTGCCGGATTCGGGCACTCCTCATACCTGTTGGCGCTCAGAGCGCTGGCTAACCGATAAACTGCTGGCTGCTCAGCAAGGAGAGAAATGGCAACATCAAACGATCTTCGTAATGGCATGGTTCTACTGATCGACGGACAGCTTTGGAGCGTCGTTGAGTTTCAGCATGTAAAGCCAGGCAAGGGACCAGCTTTCGTTAGAACAAAATTGCGCAGTGTGACTACTGGCAAGGTTGTTGATAAGACCTTCAATGCTGGAGTAAAAGTGGAGACGGCAAATGTCGACAGAAGAGACATGCAGTATCTCTATAACGATGGATCCGGCTTTGTTTTTATGGACCTTACCTCCTATGACCAGATCACTCTTGACGACGCAGTGGTGGGAGATACAAAGAATTTCCTACTTGAGAACCAAAACGCGGTAGTTGCGCTACACGAGGGAAACCCGCTGTATGTGGAATTACCCGCTTCTGTTGTCTTGGAGATTACTTACACCGAACCCGGTCTACAGGGCGATCGCTCGACCGGTGGAACGAAACCAGCGACCCTGGAAACTGGCTATCAGATTCAGGTACCGCTCTTTATTGAGAACAACACCAAGGTGAAGGTTGATACCAGAACCGGTGACTATTTGGGTCGAGTTACCGACTAGTGAGTGCGCGCTCGAAGGCTAGAAAGCGAGCGTTAGATGCCCTCTTTGCGTCCGACCTCACTGGTGAGGCTGCTCTTGAAGTACTTCGCCGCACGGAAGCTGAATCAAGAGAGCGTGAAAGTCAGACTGCAATCTTCGATTATGCCGAAACTTTGGTTGGCGGTTACCTAGCCAACAAGGATCGGATTGACGCGAGACTGCAGGGTCTGGCTGAGGGCTGGACACTCGAGAGAATGCCGAATGTCGACCGGGCTATCCTTCGAATCGCTGCTTGGGAGCTGTTGTATAACGAAGAGATTCCCTCGGAGGTTGCAATAGCCGAGGCGGTAAACCTCGCTTCAGAGCTATCAACCGACGAGTCTCCAAAATTTATCAACGGAATATTGGCTCGCCTGGCAAAAGATCGCCAAGGTCTCTAATCCTGCTATTATCTAGCTGTAAATCCTTTAAGTTCGTCCCGTGAGGCGAAGAAGGAGCAGAAATTGCCCCACCGCGTCGTACTCTCAGCCGACGACATCTCGAGGTCCCTAAAGCGGGTTGCTCATGAAATCATTGAGGCAGTCCCAACAGCCAATTCCGTACTGCTGCTAGGTATTCCCACGCGGGGTGTTCATTTAGCCAATCGACTTACAGAGGTTCTAACTTCTCTAAGTCCGGGCTTTGAGGTAAAAGCTGGGGTCTTGGACGTAACTATGTATCGAGACGATTTTGTCGATGCTGCTAGGCCAATTACAAAGACGCAGATTCCCGCCTCCGGGCTCGATGGCCAGCTTGTGATTTTGATTGACGATGTTCTGTTTTCGGGAAGAACTATTCGAGCAGCCCTTGATGCGCTCGTCGACTACGGACGACCCGCCCAGGTCAAACTAGCGGTTTTGGTCGATAGAGGTCACAGGGAACTTCCGATTAGACCTGACTTTGTGGGTAAGAACCTTCCGACTTCCTCGCAGGAGAGGGTGAGCGTTCGACTTGATGAATCAGATGGTGTTGATGAGGTAGTGATCGAGTCATGAGGCACTTAGTAAGCATTCGCGATCTTTCCAAAGATTCCGCTCTCGCTCTACTTTCTCTCTCTCAGGAAATGTCTCAGGTCAACAACAGGTCAATCAAAAAGCTGCCCACCCTGCGAGGCAGGACTGTAGTAAACCTATTTTTTGAAAACTCAACGCGAACGCGTATCAGCTTTGAGATAGCGGCAAAACGCCTGAGCGCCGACGTTATCAACGTATCCGCTGACAGTTCATCGATAAGTAAGGGAGAGTCACTCAAAGACACCGCTCAAACTTTGGAGGCTCTCGGTGCGGACTGTATCGTTCTACGACACCCAAGTTCTGGTGCCGCGAAGCAATTGGCCAGCATGGGCTGGATCGAAAGCTCTGTTGTAAATGCCGGTGATGGCACTCATGAACATCCCACCCAAGCGCTACTTGATGCGTTGACCATGCAGCAGCGTTTTGGTAGCGATCTTTCGTCGCTTCGAGTTCTGATTATTGGAGACATTAAACATTCCAGGGTTGCCAGGAGCAATGCTCTGCTACTAACCCTCTTGGGTGCGGAGGTTGAATTGGCAGGCCCCGAGGCCCTTTTACCGAAGGAGCTGGCTGCATTGGGGGTTTCGATTTCAAACAATTTTGATGATTCGCTTGCTAAACAACCAAATGTTGTGATGATGCTTCGCGTTCAAAGAGAGCGTATGCTCGAGAATTTTGCTGATAGTGAAGTTGACTACTCAAGGCTGTGGTCTCTTTCTCGAGATCGCCTAGCGAATTTATCCGGCGATGCCATCATCATGCACCCGGGACCTATAAATCGTGGACTCGAGATTTCCTCGCATGCTGCAGAAGATTCCAGGAGCATGATCTTGCAGCAAGTCAAGAACGGACTAGCAGTTCGAATGGCAGTTCTGTATCAGGTTTTGTCGGAGGACTCATGATTCTTAAAGGCGTCCAACTTCCTAATGGAAATTCTTCTGACATCGAAATCGAGAATGGACTTGTGACTGCAATTGGCTCCCTGTCTGACTCTGGCCTTGATTGCCATGGCTTGGTCGCGCTTCCTGGAATGGTAGACCTACACACTCACCTCAGAGAGCCGGGTTTTGAACAAAGCGAAACGATTGAATCTGGTTCGCGTTCGGCCGCTGCAGGGGGATTCACGGCGGTATTTGCCATGGCAAACACCAATCCCGTGCAAGATACTCCAGAGCTATGCGAGTGGGTATTAGATCGCGGTAAAGAAATCGATCTGGTAAAAGTTCAACCAATTGGCGCAATCACCAAGACGATTGCTGGCAAGGAGCTATCTCCAATCGCTGCAATGGCAATGTCGAGAGCTGAAGTTCGAGTCTTCAGTGATGACGGAAACTGCTTGACAGATACACAATTGATGCGACAAGCATTACTGGAAGTAAAGAAATTTGGAGGTGTGATTGCTCAGCACTCTCAAGATCACCCCCGAACTGTGGGCTCGCTTATGAACGAAGGCGAGCTGAGTGCTGAACTTGGTTTGCAGGGGTGGCCTCGCCTTGCAGAGGAGGACATCATCGCGCGAGATGCTCAGTTGGCACTAGAGACAGGCTCCAGACTTCACGTTTGCCATCTGACTACCGAGGGTGCAGTCGATGCTGTCCGCTGGGCAAAATCCAAGGGGGTGCAAATTACCGCAGAAGTTACTCCACATCACTTGCTTCTGACCGAAGATCTTGTGCGCACATATGACCCCGTTTACAAAGTAAATCCTCCTCTAAGAACCAAACGAGATACAGAAGCTCTTCGGACTGCCCTGTTGGATGGGACAATCGACGTTCTTGCAACTGACCACGCGCCACATTCAAGTGAGAAAAAGCATTGTGAATGGTCAAACGCAGCCTTTGGCATGGTGGGTTTGGAAATAGCCGCCTCTGTTCTCTATGAGGTCCTTATCAAAGAGGGAGGTAGCGACTGGATGAGGTTTAGCCAGGTTTCCTCGAAGATACCTGCAACTATTGGGGGACTATCTGAATTTGGTGAGATTGCCGTCGGTAAACCAGCCAATCTCATGCTCTTTGATCCATCTGCTCAACGGCTGATTAAGAGGGAGACAAACTCGCTTGCTGGAAATAATCCGTGGGCTGGGCTCACTCTGCAAGGTGAAGTCGTACAAACAATATTTCGCGGAAAAACTACATTTAGCAAAGGCGATAGCAATGACTAGGGAACTAATCGGAGCATCGCTGATCGCATTAGTCGCATTGGTTGGAATGTTTATCTATCGATCGGTTGTGAACAGGCGTAGACAGCAAGAGGAGTTCTTACCCGCTCCAGACTCCGCAGAAATTAGAGTTCCACTATTTGAATGTTTCTATGTAGCTACAGTCTTCGCAGATCGGCCTCTGGAGCGAGTATGGGCACATGGCTTAGGAGGAAGGGGGCGTGCACGAGTTGGTCTATCTGATTTAGGTCTTGTGATAGAGAGAACAGGCGAGCGCTCGATTCAGATTTCCTTTGATGCGGTGCAGAACCTAACTCGGGGAGGAGCCACCATCGACAGGGGAGTAGAGAGGAATGGTTTGGTTCAGATTCAGTGGACCCTAGGTCAAACCACACTGGTAACTAGTCTTCGCATTACTTCAAATCAAGAGGCCAACTACAGAAAACTCAGGGAAGCGGTCGGTGTTTAAATTGGACAAAGCATTCTTAGTATTAGAAGACGGAAGCACCTTTGAAGGTGAAGTTTTCGGTGCAACTGGTCAAACAATGGGAGAACTTGTCTTTGCAACTGGCATGACGGGTTATCAAGAGACTATTACCGATCCTTCTTACGCTGGCCAGATTGTGCTTCAAACGGCCCCACACATTGGCATTGTTGGTATGAATAAGCGGGATGAGGAGTCAGGAAAGATCTGGGTCGCTGGCTACGTTGTGAAGGAACCTAGTCGAATTCGAAGCAACTGGCGAGCTGAAAGATCTTTAGAGGATGAATTAAGAGCTGCTGGAATTGTCGGTATCGCAGATGTCGACACCAGGGCAATCACTCTAAGGATTCGAAATGCCGGCGCAATGCGAGCTGGAATCTTCTCTGGTCTAGCTAAGACAAAAGAGGAAATGCTCGAAGCTGTTCGAATGGCACCAAAGATGGCTGGTCAATTTCTATCCGAGGTTGTAACTACGAGTGAGCTCTACCGAATACCGCCACAAAAGGAACGGATTGGCAGCGTAGCGATTTTGGATCTAGGGGTTAAGAAGTCGACTCTTGAGCATCTTTCTGAACGTGGCCTTGAGGTAATGGTTTTTCCCTCCTCCGCCAGTTACGAGGACATTATTGCCGCCAAACCAGACGCAATTTTTTATTCCAATGGTCCAGGTGATCCACAGGCAAGTGCGAAACAGATTGAACTGCTGCGGAGACTGCTACACGACAAGCTACCGTTCTTTGGAATATGTTTTGGTAACCAATTGCTTGGCAGGGCTCTGGGATTTGAAACATATAAGTTGGCATTTGGTCATCGCGGAATCAACCAGCCAGTTTTGAACACCGAAACTGGCAGGGTTGAGGTCACTGCCCACAATCACGGATTTGCCGTCAAATTGGATCAGGATGAGGCCGACTCTCCGGAAGGCTTTGGCAGAGTGCGAGTATCTCACCGAGGACTTAATGATCAAGTCGTTGAAGGCCTTGAGTGTCTAGACATACCAGCTTTCTCTGTTCAATATCACCCAGAGGCTGCAGCTGGACCTCACGACTCCCACTATCTTTTCGATAAGTTCCTACTTTCAATTAAGGAGAGCCGTGCCTAAAAGAGAAGACATTAAGTCTGTATTGGTAATTGGCTCTGGGCCAATCGTGATAGGCCAGGCATGCGAATTTGATTACTCAGGAACACAGGCCTGTCGAGTCTTACGCGAGGAGGGAATCAGGGTAATCCTCATCAACTCAAATCCAGCAACCATCATGACCGATCCCGATTTCGCTGACGCGACATATGTTGAGCCAATTACAGCGGAGGTAATTGAGTCCATCATCGCCAAAGAGAAGCCGGACGCAATTCTGCCTACTCTCGGCGGACAGACCGCGCTGAACGCTGCGATGGCCCTGCACGAGCGAGGGTCGCTTGAAAAGTATGGAGTTGAACTAATCGGCGCCAAAGTCGAGGCGATTCGAGCCGGCGAGAATAGACAAGAATTTAAGGAACTTGTTCTTCGAGCTGGTGCCGATGTCGCAAAGAGCGCGATCGCACACTCAATTGATGAGTGCTTGGAGATAGCTCAAAAGCTTGGTTATCCGATGGTGGTTAGGCCTTCGTTCACGATGGGCGGCCTTGGGTCTGGCTTCGCCTATAACGAGGAAGATCTAGTGCGAATAGCCGGGGCTGGTCTTCAAGCCTCTCCTACCCATGAAGTCTTGCTGGAGGAGAGCATTCTTGGTTGGAAAGAGTACGAACTTGAGCTCATGCGCGATAAAAATGACAACACGGTTGTGGTTTGTTCGATCGAGAATTTTGACCCAGTGGGTGTTCACACGGGCGATAGCATCACCGTTGCCCCAGCGCTAACCCTAACCGATCGTGAGTATCAGAACCTCCGAGACATTGGAATCCAGATTATTCGCGATGTTGGTGTTGATACCGGCGGCTGCAACATCCAGTTTGCGGTCGACCCTGTAGACGGTCGCGTGATTGTCATTGAGATGAATCCCCGTGTAAGCAGATCCTCGGCCTTGGCGTCAAAGGCGACTGGTTTTCCAATAGCAAAAATCGCAGCGAAATTGGCTATCGGTTACACGCTGGATGAGATTCCTAACGATATCACCAGGGTAACTCCGGCGAGTTTTGAACCAACCCTCGACTACATAGTCGTGAAGGTCCCTCGATTTGCATTCGAGAAATTCCCTGCAGCGGATCAAACACTCACTACCACCATGAAGAGCGTTGGCGAAGCTATGGCAATCGGTCGCAATTTCACTCAAGCCCTTCAAAAAGCGCTGCGTTCGCTTGAGAAGCGAGGAAGCTCTTTCCATTGGAACGTGACTACTGAGACAAAAGCTCAGTTGTTAGAGGCAATTAAGACGCCAACCGACAAGCGGATTATTCAACTCCAGCAGGCTCTACTAAAGGGCGCGACCGCAGAAGAGGTCTTTGAGGCCACCAAGATTGACCCGTGGTTCATCGATCAAATAGTTCTAATAAATGAGATAGCGGATTGGTTTAGGTTATTGCCCTCTCTGGATGAGCAGTCGATTCGTCGAGCAAAGAAGCATGGTTTTAGCGACAGTCAATTGGCCCAGCTGCGCGGTATTTCAGAGGCTGAATTTCGAGCTATTCGACTGTCCAAGGGAATCCGTCCGGTTTACAAAACTGTGGACACCTGCGCCGGGGAGTTTCCCGCCATGACCCCTTATCACTACAGTTCCTATGATCTTGAGAGCGAAGTCGTGCCTTCCTCTCGGAAAAAGGTCGTCATATTAGGAAGTGGACCAAATCGAATTGGACAGGGTGTTGAGTTTGATTACTCATGCGTGCATGCTGCTTTCGCGCTGCGAGACGCGGGCTACGAGACAATCATGATTAATTGCAATCCTGAAACCGTTTCTACTGACTACGACACCTCGGATCGCCTCTACTTTGAACCGCTAACGGCTGAGGATGTTCTAGAGGTAATACACGCTGAATCGCAGTCAGGGGAACTGCTCGGAGTTCTGGTTCAACTTGGCGGGCAAACCGCTTTGGGTCTAGCTAAGAGCATCGAACAGGCGGGCATAACAATCCTTGGAACTAGTCCGGAGTCAATCGACCTTGCAGAGGAAAGAGGCCAGTTCCAAACAATTCTGGACCGTGCCGGTCTTCGCGCTCCAGCAAACGGCACCGCTACCAATGAAGCAGATGCTATTCGGATTGCAAACTCGATTGGGTACCCCGTACTTGTGAGGCCCAGCTTTGTGTTGGGTGGCAGGGGAATGGAGATTGTTTACGATGAGGCTTCCCTGCACGACTATTTCCAAAGGATCGCTGAGCACGCACTGGTCGACAGTGACCATCCGCTACTAGTTGATCGATTCTTGGATGATGCAATTGAAATCGATGTGGATGCGATTTTCGATGGTCATCGTCTCTACATTGGCGGAGTAATGGAGCACATAGAGGAAGCAGGAATTCACTCGGGAGACTCAAGTTGCACCCTGCCACCAATAACCCTCAGCTCAGCGCAAGTCGAGCGTGTGGTGCAGGCCACCGAAAAGATTGCCCGGGGGCTGAATGTGAAGGGTTTACTCAACGTTCAGTTCGCTCTAGCAGCTGATGTGCTCTATGTCCTGGAAGCAAATCCAAGGGCTTCCCGTACTGTTCCATTTGTTTCCAAGGCACTGGGAATTGCACTCGCAAAGGCTGCAGCACTAGTAATGGTCGGAAAAAGTATCAAAGATCTAATCTCTCAGGGGTTGCTACCTGAGCTCGATGGCTCAAGCCTCCCAGACAGCACACCCGTATCCGTGAAGGAAGCAGTGCTCCCGTTCAAGAGGTTCGCAACAAAACAAGGTCGGTATGTTGACAGTTTGCTTGGACCAGAGATGCGCTCTACCGGAGAGGTAATGGGAATAGACAGCAATTTCCCTGCCGCTTTTGCAAAGTCACAGGCTGCCGCTGGTTCCGCCCTGCCGAAATCCGGCACAGTGTTTATTTCCGTTGCTGACAGAGACAAACCTCAGATTGTGCTGCCAGTAAGACGTCTGTCACAACTTGGTTATCGGATTCTGGCTACTTCGGGAACGTCCAAGCTGCTAAAGCTGCACGGCATCGCCTCGGAGACGGTAGCAAAGTTCTCTCAGGCTAACGGTGGTCGATCAATTGTTGAAATGATCACCGATGGGGAAGTTGATGTTGTCGTGAACACCCCAAGTGGTGCCGATGCAAGAAGTGATGGATACGAGATACGAGCTGCCACCACTGCGGCAGACAAGCCAATCTTTACAACTGTCGCACAACTGAGTGCGGCTATTGGATCGTTCGAAATTATCCGGGAAGCTGGATTCCAAGTAAAGCCTCTACAAGAACATGCAAAGTTTCGGCAGGTAGCTAATGGATAACTTTGCCAAGAAACTAGAGAGCGCTGTTACTGAATTTGGCTCACTCTGCGTCGGGATTGATCCATCAGAAAGCACCTTGTCCGACTGGGGGATACCTGACACTGCCGAGGGGGCTCGAGATTTTGGTTATGCGATTATTTCTGCCTGTGAGCAGCGAGTTGGAATCATCAAGCCACAAGTGGCGTTTTTTGAACGATTTGGGTCGAGTGGATTGTTTGCCCTCGAAGAGGTGTTGGCCGCAGCTCGGGAAAGCAATTTGCTCGTGATCTCCGATGCCAAGCGTGGTGACATTGGTTCAACCATGTTGGGCTATGCACAGGCATGGTTCGGCGACGACTCGCCTCTAAGGTCCGATGCGCTTACTCTCTCGCCTTATCTGGGGCCAAGCTCCTTACTCGAAACGATAGATGCCGCTAGGGATGTCCAGGCTGGAGTATTCCTGTTGGCTGCAACTTCCAACCCAGAAGCCCACGAACTTCAAAAGTCAAAGCTGGGATCTTTGACCAATGCGGGTCGGGTTTTGAGATTCGCCAGGGAAAACTCACATGGTGACGTTGGCGTTGTAATTGGCGCAACTGTCAACCTGGCTGAATTTGGGATTGAAAGTGTCTCGGAGGATGACGTAAAAATCCCAATCCTGGCGCCAGGGTTTGGTGTTCAGGGTGCTCAACTTTCCCAAGTCAAAGACCTGTTTGGCCGCAGCCATAAAAGAGTGATTGCCTCCGTTTCAAGAGCAATTTCTCAAGGCGGCTCGCGTGCCATAATCAAATCAATCGAGGAACTAAAGGCCCAGCTATGACTCTCTTGGTGTTGGTCGGACCCGCCGGTGTCGGGAAGGGGACGATAGTCAAGGAGATCCTTAGCAAAAACACCGACTTTATGCTCTCAGTTTCGGCAACGACAAGAGCGCCGCGACCAGGTGAAATTGATGGGATTCACTATCACTTTGTATCTCAAGCTAAGTTTGAGGAACTAATTGAGACCGGAAAGCTCTTAGAGTGGGCACAGGTTCACGGATTGCACTTCTACGGCACACCGGTAGATGAACTAGAGAAAGCCGAGCGTCTAGGCCTTCATTTAGTGCTGGAAATCGACCTGCAGGGGGCTCGTCAGATTCGTAACAGAGTCGAGAATTCAGTGTCGGTTTTCTTGCTCCCACCCTCCATTCAAGAGCTGGAGGATAGGTTGCGGGGTAGAGGGACAGAGACAGAAGTCGAGATTCAAACTAGACTGGAGACAGCGCGATTCGAACTGGCTGCCGCTAGTGAATTTGATTTCCAAATAGTGAATGATGATTTGGCTAAGGCGGCCCGTGAGATTGTGGAATTAGTTAGAAAGCACTAGGGATAGATGGATAACAAGGGAATTACCGCTCCTCCAATTGATGAGCTTTTGGCGAAGGTTGAGTCTAATTACGAATTAGTTATTTTTGCCTCTAAACGAGCTCGACAGATAAACGAGTACTACTCAGCGCTTCACGAGGGCAGTCTGTTCAACTACGTTGGCCCATTAGTGGATTCGACTATTGACGACAAGCCACTTTCGATCGCCCTTCACGAGATTCACCAGGGCAAGCTCGAAAAGAAGTAGTTAGCTACGACTTTGCGAATTCTGCTTGGCATCACGGGTGGAATAGCTGCATACAAAGCCGCCGGATTGGTTCGCGCCTTCAGTGAGCTGGGGCACAAGGTTACTGTCGTGCCTACCGAGAACGCTCTTCGATTCGTGGGCAAAACCACTCTGGAGGCATTTTCAGGTCAAAGCATTGACATTGACATGTATAACGATGTTGCCCAAGTTCGTCACGTAGAGTTGGGCCAACAAGCAGATTTGATTGTTGTCGCTCCCGCTACGGCATCATTTCTCTCACGTTTATCTACAGGCTTGGCAGATGACTTACTCACCAATGCAATCCTCGCCAGTAATGCACCTGTCATCGTGTGCCCAGCTATGCACAGCGAAATGTGGCTTAATCCAGCAACCCAAAACAACGTATCGATCTTGCAAAGCCGCGGTATCAGGGTAATGGAACCCGCCAGTGGAAGATTGACTGGCGACGACTCAGGTGTTGGAAGAATGCCTGAAGTAGCAGACATTGTGAGTTTTTGCCTCGGTGGAGCACTCTCCGGAAAAACGGTGGTTGTAACTGCTGGTGGCACCCGGGAACCTATCGATGAGGTTCGTTTCATTGGTAATAACTCCTCTGGTCGCATGGGAATTGAAATTGCTAAGGCTGCCCGCGACGCCGGCGCAAGAGTTAAGTTGATTGCTTGCAACCTAGAGAGCGTCCCCGCGGGCATGGAGGTTTCGCACGTATCCAGCGTTGATGAGCTAGAACAGGCTATGGACATTTCTTGCGATGTCCTTGTTATGGCTGCCGCCGTAAGCGACTTTAGAGTAAGCAATCCCTACCGCGGGAAGCTCTCCAGATCTGATAGTCCAAACCTAGTTTTGACGTCCACCAAAGATCTGATTGCTAACTATTGCGCAAAGTATCCCGATACCTTCACGGTAGCTTTTACGCTGGCTGATGAACAGCAGGATCTTGCGAGCGTAGCTACCAAAAAGCTCTGGGACAAGGGAGTGGCTCTGATGGTCGGAAACACCACCGAAGCTCTTGGCTCGCCCATGACAAATGTTCTGCTGCTAACGCGCGACTCAACTGCCACCCACGCTGGAAGCAAAGAGGAAGTTGCAAGAGTCATAGTGGATAGGATCTCGCAACACTTTGTCGCCTAGCAGAGTAGGCTTAAGACATGACGCTACGCACATTTACCTCTGAATCTGTTACCGAGGGTCACCCTGATAAGGTCTGCGACCAACTCTCAGACACAATCCTCGACGCAATAATCGAACAAGACTCCAATGCTCGAGTCGCCGTTGAGGCGCTCGTAACAACCGGACTCGTTCACATAGCAGGTGAAGTAACCACCTCTGGATATGTTGAAATACCTCAGCTTGTTCGAGACAAGATTGTTGAGATTGGGTATAACAGCTCCGAGATTGGATTCGATGGGAATTCCTGTGGGGTGTCAATCTCTATCGGGGCCCAATCGCCAGACATAGCTTCGGGTATAGATAACGCTTTAGAGGCCAGACGAGGCGAGAGGGAAAGATTCAACGCCTTAGGCGCCGGTGACCAGGGCATGATGTTCGGCTATGCAACATCCGAAAGTAAATTTCTAATGCCCATGCCGATTCTCTTATCTCATCAAATTGCTCAGCGGCTCAGTGAAGTGCGACGGGAGTTGGGCATGGGACTGCTTCGACCAGACGGCAAAACTCAAGTCTCGGTTGATTATGAAAATCACCGCCCTGTAGGCATCAGCACTGTCGTTCTATCTAGTCAGCACCATCCGGACCTAGCGCAAGATGAGTTGGCGAGTATTGCTCTAGAGAGAGTTATTAAGCCTGTTCTGCAAGAAAGTGGACTTGATTACTCAAATGTTCAGTACATTATCAACCCCTCTGGCAGATTCGTCGTAGGTGGTCCGCAAGGTGATGCTGGCCTAACTGGCAGAAAAATCATTGTCGATACTTATGGTGGGATGGCTCGCCATGGCGGCGGTGCGTTCTCGGGTAAGGATCCCTCAAAAGTTGATCGCTCGGCTGCGTATGCAATGCGCTGGGTTGCCAAAAACGTAGTGGGCGCGAATCTTGCCGAGCGCGCGGAGATCCAAGTCGCATACGCAATCGGAATGGCTCATCCAGTGGCTGTATTTGTGGAAACCTTTGGCACGGAGAAAGTCCCGGTCAGTGAAATTGAGAATGCTATCTCGCAAGTCTTTGACCTGCGGCCTGCTGCAATTATTGAAGACTTGAATCTAAGGCGGCCAATTTATGCAAAAACGTCCGTCTATGGACATTTCGGTAGAGAGCTTCCAGAATTTACTTGGGAAAGGCTCGACCGAGTCGACGCTCTGCTTGATGTGATTGGCCGTTAGTCGTGGTCTACGCCGTGCGAGTGGCGGTAGAGTCTCCGCTTCTTCAGCTTGATCGTGAGTTCGACTTCTTGGTTCCAGCAGAATTGCGCTCAACGGTGAAGTGGGGATCGCGCGTCAAATTCATTTTCGGTCGTTCGAAAGCCGAAAATACCGGTCTTGTTGTTGAATTACTAAAACAAAGTGAGTGGGCTAAGTCCCCTATAACAGCGGTCGTAGGCGATAGGCCCTTCATAACCAGAGAACTCTACGATTTTTGTCGAGCAGTATCTCTGCGACAAGTAGTTGCAATCGGTGAGATCTTGCAATTGGCCATACCTCAGCACATGCCTCGGGTTCCGCTGGATGACATCAGCGAGAAACCTATCGGCACGAGATCCATCGCAAATGAAGTAGTGCTAACTAGTTCAGCCGTGAAGCTCAGTAGCGGCTTGGTGCCGGCTTGGGCGAGACTGTTTGTGCAAAGAGCTTCAGAGCAGCTCCTAGGGGGAAATTCGTCAATTCTCCTGGCGCCTGAAGCCTCCGATGTAGAGCAGATTGCCATAGCTGCAAAGGAATTGAACGTTGAGATAACTATTTGGGAAACAGCAAAAAAGTCTCTGCGGTATCAGAATTTTCACAAGGCATTTGACCAAGTGAGGGTAATTGTTGGCACCAGAAGTGCCATCTATGCGCCAGTAGCCAACCTGGGACTGATTGCTGTTGCGGACGACGCCGACGACAGCTACAGGGAAGTCGGCTCTCCACACACAAATGTTCGAGACTTAGCTCTTCTGAGAGCGGCTAATAAGGCAAGTGTTTTGTTTGCAGCACCTTATAGATCCGTCGAGTTACAACGGCTTGTTGAAATTGGTTACCTAAAGGAAGTCTCCCATGACTCCAAACCACCGAGAATCGCCTACAGTGCGGCGGATGAGCGAATAGACGACACAAGTCTCAAGCTTGCCCGCGAGGCACTCAAGACCGGCACCCTGCTAGTTCTACTGCCTCGAAAAGGCTCATCATCAGCCGCTTACTGCTCAAATTGCGGAGAGCGACTTCGCTGCAATTGTGGCGGATACGTTTGGGAGAAAAGCAAAGACCAATTTGAATGTCGAATTTGCAGCAGACCTATGCTTAGCTGCCTTGCTTGTCAGGCTACAAACTTTCGAAGAGGACGGTCCGGCAGCTCTCGAACAGCCGCTGAAATTGGCAAGATGTTTCACAATGCCGTGATTTACGAAGCTACCCATGAAAAGAAGCCGCAGATTTCGGAACGTTCAAATCAAATTGTTGTCGCCACCCCAGGAAGCGCGCCGAGGCTAAAGTCAGGCTATAGCGGATTGCTCGTCCTAGACCCTGACATTTGGTTTGCCGCGCAGAGTATCAATGCGGAACAAAATGCCCTTCGGGATTGGTGTGAAGCGATGGAGCTGCTTAGCCCCTCTGGAAGAGTAGTTATTGCAGGATTGGGAGAGCGACTCGGCAAGCCAGTAGCGCTTTGGCAGCATCGTGAAATTGCCCGAGCAGCCTACCTGGATGCAAAGCAGCTAAAACTTCCGCCAGCCTTGCGAGTAGTGCGGATTTCGGGAACTTCAAAACAGCTTCAGGCCGCCGGAACAGCAATAGTTTCGAATGGGGGCGAACTGGTGAAAAGTGATGGCCAGAGCGCCACCTATCGCTTTGACTATTCCAAGGGGGCAGAGATCGCGCGCGAACTTAGGGCAATAGCAACCTCAGCCAAGGCGATTGTCAAGGGTAATAAAAACGTCCGCGGCTTCACGGTCGTTATGGATGATCTGGAGAGCATCTAGTGAAATTGATATTTGCAGGTACGCCTAAAGTCGCTGCGTTGGTTCTGCAGGAGTTAGCTAAAGAGCATCAAATTTCGTTGGTAATAACGCGTCCTGACTCACTAGTTGGAAGAAGACGCGATGTCACACCGTCCGAAGTCGCGAAGCTCGCCGAACAGTTGGGCATACCTGTGCTTAAGGCCAATCGCCTTGGTCAAAGCGAAGTTGAGGATATTCGCAAAGCAGGAGCAACAAGGGCAATAGTCGTAGCTTATGGATCAATAATCCCCAAAGAGGCACTAGAGCTATTTCCATGGTGGAATCTGCACTTTAGTTTGTTGCCAGCCTGGCGAGGAGCATCACCACTTCAGTACTCGCTTATTAAGAATTCCGGGCAGGGCATTAGCCTCTTTGAGCTTGAAGCAGCTCTTGATACCGGTCCTCTAATTGACAGCGTCGCCCTTCAGCACCCCGATGACAAGCCTGCCGGTGAAATCCTTGCAGATCTGGCGGGACTTGGAGCAGAAATGATTCTTCGAAATTTGGCGATCCCAGCATTGCCAAAACGACAAGAGGGTGAAGCAACTTTCGCCCCCAAGATTTCGCGCGCCGACGCAAGAGTAAATTTCAGTGAAACAGCCACTTCAATTCAACGAAAGATTTATGCCTTCAACCCCGAGCCAGTCGCTTGGTGCAAAGCAGAGGACAAAGAGTTACGAATCTTTAGTGCGAGGTCCTTTGGCACGCTTCATGCGAAGTCAAAGGGTGTGGACGAGTTGGAACCAGGTGAGCTAAAAGTTTCGCAGGGGAGAGTGGTAGTTGGATGCGGACAAGGATCCAAGCTGGAGCTTATCGAGGTGCAGAGCGCTGGCGGTCGCCGGATGAATGCAATCGACTGGCATCGCGGATTTGGTGGATCGAAACTTGAGTAGCGCAAGACTCACTGCTTATGAGCTGTTGATGCGTGTTCGCAGGGACGACTCCTACATCAATCTGCTGCTACCGAGCTTTCTAAAGAAAAGCCGTGTCAGCGAGCAAGATCGTGGTTTGGTGCAAGAGCTCAGCTACGGGGCGCTGCGTTGGCAACTTCAGTATGACGCCATCATTAATCTGCTAGCAGATTCGCGGCAAATTGATGAAGAGGTTCGAACTGCACTGAGACTTGGATTGCATCAACTATTTAGAATGCGAATTCCCTCGCATGCTGCAATCAACGAGACGGTTGAGCTAATCAAAGGGGTAGCCCCAAGAGCGGCTGGCTTTGCAAATGCTATTTTGAGAAACGCGGATAGGCGTGGCTTGGATGAATTGCTTATGACAATCACAACAGGATTAGCACCGCTATCCAGACTTTCCATCACATACTCTCATCCAGAATGGGTCGTTGGGGCACTCATTGACGCTAGAGCCCTAGATGCTAAAGGCGAGATCGAGGATTTACTTCGAGCGAACAATGAAACACCAAGCGTGAATCTAGCTGCTTTGAGTCAAATGGCCGAACAGAAACTTGAAAAGAATGGTCTGGAACGTTCTTCGGTATCGCCAATTGGATTTGTATTAGACGGAAATCCAGAATCTCTGCTCTCACCGGATGTTAGGGTCCAGGACCTAGGTTCTCAGCTCGTTGCACTCACGCTGATGGGCATTGCTGGTTCTGCTGAAGATTTTTTGGACATGTGCGCTGGCCCCGGGGGAAAGTCCGCTGTGCTACTTAGTCGCATGAGTCAGTCTGCACGTTTAGTCTGCTACGAACCGGCCAAGCACAGAGCTCAGTTGGTTCGAGATGCCGTTGGTGAGGACAGGCGAGTTGTGGTGGTAGAGGCAATGGGTCAAACAGTTGTTCCAGGGTCATTTGACGCGGTGCTATTAGACGCGCCGTGCAGTGGTCTCGGTTCACTCAGGAGAAAGCCTGAATCACGTTGGCGCAAATTGCCCGGTCAGCTCCCACAACTTCTGAAAACTCAATCCGAGCTCTTGGATGCTGGGATATCTGCACTCAGGCCTAACGGCGTATTGCTGTATTCGACTTGCTCGCCAGTTATTGCCGAGACCAACTCGCAGGTCGTTGATGCTTTAGCTAGACACCCTGAGGTTGAGCTAATCGATCTAAAGCCTATTCTCAGCGCTTTGAGCCCATCCCTTCAGTTGAACTATAAGCGCAAAACCATTCAGCTCTGGACGGATCTGCATCAGACAGACGCAATGTTCATGGCCGCCTTCAGGCGACTACAGTAGAAGCGTGCGGATAAATCCATCAATCCTTTCGGCTGACTTTGCCAACCTTGAAAGGGATTTATTAGCAATTACCAATGCGGATAGTGCTCACATCGACGTGATGGACAATCATTTTGTTCCGAATCTCACTATCGGACTGCCAGTAGTGAAGCGTATTCAGCAGGTAAGTCCGATTCCACTCGACGTACACCTAATGATTACGAATGTTGACTCAGAAGCTCCTAAATACGCTGACCTCGGTGTTGACTCCATCACTTTTCACCTAGAGGCATCGGAGAATCCAAGATTGACCATCGCTCGATTAAAGGAAATGGGGACAAAGGTTGCAATCGCTATCAAGCCTCAGACTCCAATCGAGGCCGCTTTTCCATACCTTGCGGAACTGGACATGCTTCTTATCATGACCGTAGAGCCCGGTTTTGGCGGCCAAAAGCTAATCGAAGAAACTCTCAACAAGATCCCCATAGCAGCCAGAGAGATTTCTAGGATAGGAAAGCCGATTACTTTACAAGTAGATGGTGGAGTCACTAAAGACAACATTTCCAAAATCGCGTCGCTCGGCGCCGATTGCGCTGTAGCGGGTTCATCGGTCTTTGGCTCAGGCGACCCCGCCTTAAACATAGCTACCCTCAGAAATGCCGCTTTGGTCCAGAATTCATAGACACTAACCTAGCTACATGAAATCGTTCAACGCCCTTTATCAAGAACTTGAAAATATCTCGAGGACAATGCCATCTGACAGTAATTCAGCCAGTCTGTTAGCGCAGGGCATCCATTCGATTGGAAAGAAGGTCGTTGAGGAGGCCGCCGAGGTCTGGATGGCGGCAGAATACGAAGGTCGCGAGCAACTTGCCCTTGAAGCATCGCAGTTGATTTATCACTTACAACTGCTACTAATTGCCAAGGGGATCGAATTGTCAGAAATTGAGGAGAAGCTCTAGTGCTAAAAGTAGCGATTCCAAACAAGGGAATATTGTCCGAGCATGCCATCTCCATCCTTAGGGAGGCAGGTTACTCGACGCGCAGAGATGCCTCGGAGTTGCACCTGGTTGATGAAGCAAACCAAATAGAGTTTTTTTACTTAAGACCTCGCGACATCGCTACTTACGTTGGAGAAGGGTCACTAGATGCCGGGATTACCGGACTCGATCTCTTGATGGACTCGGCTTCAAAGGCGGAGGAGGTGGCAAACCTCGGATTTGGAGAATCTACCTTTAGGTTTGCTGTTTCCGAGCAGTCAAAGGTTGAAACTATTGCCGAACTTGCCGGTAAGCGAATTGCTACGGCTTATCCAGTGCTGCTAGAGAGGTACCTAGAGACGAATAAGGTCTCCGCGGTAATTGTAAAACTCGATGGCGCAGTTGAAAGTGCCATCAAGTTAGGTGTTGCTGACGCAATAGCGGACGTGGTTTCTAGTGGAAATACACTGAGAAAGGCTAATCTCCGAGTTATTGGGCCGGTAGTTCTTTCGTCGACAGCGCGACTGATAGCAGCACCGGGCAAGTCCGATCTTTCAAATCGGTTGCTAAGGAGAGTTCAAGGTGTGATTGTTGCAAGGGACTATGTGCTAATGGACTATGACTGTCCCAAGGCGATTATCGATCAAGCCATCAAGATCACTCCTGGCATTGAGTCGCCAACACTTTCGCCACTTGCTGATGAAAATTGGGTAGCCGTAAGAGCGCTCGTGAAGACCTCGGAGACTAACAAAATTATGGATCAACTCTCAGATATTGGCGCCAAGGCGATTCTTGTTACGTCGCTTCACGCAGCGAGGATCTAGTGCCAGCGCTGAGAATCATCCCTTGCTTGGATGTGAAGAACGGGAGGGTGGTTAAGGGGGTTCAATTTCAGAATCTTCAAGACGTTGCGGATCCAGTTGAACTGGTAGACAAGTACTTCCTGCAGGGTGCAGATGAAATTACCTTGCTCGATGTTTCTGCCTCATTAGAGGGGCGCTTAGCAATGATTGATGTAGTAGCAAAGTGCGCTGAATCTACATTTGTCCCGCTCACGGTTGGCGGAGGCATTCGAAGCGTTTCACAGGTCCGGGAACTATTGGCCGCAGGTGCTGACAAGGTATCTGTTGGCTCCGCTGTGACTACTGACCCTGAGTTGATCGATGAAGTAGCAAGCGAGTTTGGCTCTCAAGTTCTCGTTGTCTCACTTGATGTTCGGCGCGGAGCAACTGCTTCAGGTTTTGCCATAACGCGTCTTGGCGGAACAGAACAAACTCAGTTAGATGCGGCGGAATGGATAGCAGAAGTAAGTAAGCGAGGCGCAGGAGAGCTTCTGGTGAATTCAATGGACGCAGATGGAACCAAGACAGGGTTCGACATTGAAATGTTGAATTTGGTAAGAGACATCAGTGACCTTCCGATTATTGCCTCAGGGGGAGCCGGTGAATTAGCGCACTTCGTCGAGGCAGCAAAATCTGGTGCCGATGCCTTGCTGGCGGCCAGTGTTTTCCATACTGGCTCCTTTACCATTGGAGAAGTGAAAGCAGAGTTGGCAAAAAATGGAGTGGAAGTCAGAATCTAATGTTAGATCTCGGGTCGCTCAGGTATAACAGTGAAGGACTAATTCCTGTTATCGCACAAGATGCTACTTCTGGAGAAGTCTTGATGTTGGGATATGGAAACTCGCAGACATTAGCGGAGTCCTTAGAGATAGGCAAGATGGTCTTTTTCTCGCGTTCAAGGAATCAACGTTGGCTTAAGGGTGAAACCAGTGGCAATTTTCTCGAGTTAGTATCCCTACAGGCCGACTGCGATAGCGATGCCGTTCTAGCAAGAGTGCAGCCGCACGGGCCAACTTGCCATCTGGGCACAAAAACCTGTTTTGGTGATCACGCGTGATCTCATTGAGCGAAGTTGAGGATTTGGCGAGGACATACAACGTTATCCCCGTTACAAAGAGACTATTTGCTGGTACCGAAACTCCAGTTGGTTTATATCACAAGTTATGCGGCAGGAAACCAAACACATTTCTACTCGAATCTGCCGAACAGGGCGTCTGGGGAAGATTCTCCTTTATTGGAGTAGGGAACCGAGGGCGTCTTTCCGCTACGGATGTCGCATCATGGGATTCTGTGCACCAAGCACTTCCGGATGACGCTGTCTCAAGTGATCCAATTGATGCCCTAAGACAGCTACAGAATCAGTGGAAGAGCTCACCGAGTGACTACCCACTGACTTCGGGACTCGTCGGTTTCATTAGCTGGGGGCTGACTGAAAGGCTCGAGAATTTACCGGCCAGAAAGCAAGCAGACTACCCGATTCCTCTCTATTCATTTTTGCAATTCTCTGAGCTCGTGATCGTTGATCATCAAAATTCAGAGCTGGTCCTGGTATGTGTTATTTTTGTCGACGGCGAGGCCAGTATCGAAGCAAAGTATCGCAATGCTCTGAAAGAGCTCTCCGAGCTAGAGAATGCGCTGCGCGAACCAACGCCTGCCTTGATTTCACCGGTAATGCTTGAAGACGAGAGTTATACAGCCAACACTCCGCGTCCAGAATTTCTTGCCGCTGTGGAGAAGGCTAAGGATTATGTTCGAATTGGCGATGTATTTCAAGTCGTAATCTCGCAACGATTTGACCAGGAATTTCATGGAGATGCTCTTGATGTTTACCGAGCACTCAGAGCAAGTAACCCCAGCCCCTATATGTACCTGATTCGGATGCAAGATGAACAAGGAGACTTCGACATTGTTGGGTCATCGCCTGAGGCGTTAATAAAAGTTTCAGCTGGCAAAGTAATAACGCATCCAATTGCTGGCTCTCGACCCAGGGGAGCGACTGCAACTGAAGATGCTCGACTGGCCACAGAGTTATTGGCAGACGACAAGGAACGAAGTGAGCACCTAATGCTGGTTGATCTCGCCAGAAACGACCTGCTTCGGGTCTGTCAACCCGAGTCGCTTCAAGTTTCGGAATTTATGCAAATTCATCGTTTTAGCCATGTGATGCACCTCGTTTCGACCGTGGAAGGGCAGCTCCGTCGGGATTTGGGGGCATTAGATGCGTTGCTGGCTGCTTTCCCGGCTGGGACTCTTTCTGGGGCTCCCAAACCGAGAGCACTAGAAATCATCAGCGAGCTGGAGCCGACTTACAGGGGGCTATTCGGCGGGGTGGTGGGTTATTTCGACTTCGCGGGAAATTCCGATTTAGCAATCGCAATCAGAACAACTGTGATCCGAGATGGTAAGTCACATGTACAGGCGGGGGCAGGTATTGTGCTTGATTCCATTGCCGAGTCGGAGTACCAAGAGACGCTTTCCAAGGCGGCTGTCGTCATAAAGTCGGTCGCGAAGGCGAAGGGGTTTCTAGATGGCTAAGTGGACCCTATTGGTCGTGTTATACATATGCGCATCTTGGATGTTGCTCCTTCTGCCTTGGTTGCAAGTCTCGGACAACTCATTATCCGGTGCGGAATTATCAGAGCTGCTGACGCTGCTACCAGCCGTTGCAATTCTCATCCTTCTAATATCACTTTATGGTCGGCTTGTTCGTTCGCTGAGGGTGTTTGCGGCATTAGTCCTAGTATTTTGTGCCTTGCTTTCCTTCACGACGGATTTTGCCAATGCCGCTGCCAGCATTGAATTGCAAGAGTCTCTCACTGGCATTTCTGGTGAAAGCTCACTTGCTCAAGTCTTACTTACACCGGTCGTCTTTGGATCAAGTCAGATCATCGGGTGCCTTATGTGTCTAGCTCTTCTCAAAACTTACGGAGATAGAAAGACAAAGGATTCGCACCCCGAAACCGACTCCCGCACAATCTGGGAAAGCCAGAACTAAGCTAGAGTGAACGCGGAGGAATAATGAATCAAAATTCAAATGAGCCTGGTCACGGAAACTCAATAGCGGCCTGGGCGACGGTTGGGGTCATT
>CAZTLT010000005.1:0-27392 GCA_964614615.1 uncultured Aquiluna sp.
CATCTACCTGTGGATTACATACAACGCCCTTGTTGCACTAAAGGTCCGCGTTGACGAGGCATGGAGCGACATAACTGTCCAACTCAAGCGACGTGCTGATCTAATTCCTAACTTAATAGAGACAGTGCGTGGTTATGCATCGCATGAGCGTGAGGTGTTTGAAAGTGTTACCCGCGCTCGAGCAGCAACTGTTTCGCCTGATGCCCTTGCCCACCCCGCACAAGCTGCAGAAGCAGAGGGAATGCTGCAGGGTGCTCTAAAGAGCCTGTTTGCCGTCTCCGAGGCATATCCGCAACTAGTTGCATCGACCAACTTCTTAGAGTTGCAGCGTGAGCTAACTGACACCGAGGATAAGATCATGGCCTCTCGTCGCTTCTACAACGGTGGAGTGGCTGAACTAAATACCAAGATTCAGCAGTTCCCAAACAACGTTTTTGCAAGGAATTTGGGATTTACTAACCGAGAATTTTTCGAAGTTGAAAACCCAGCCGCTATTCAAGAACCGCCGCAGGTCAAGTTTTAGCAATGTATCGAGCGATAGCCGCCAATAAGCGAAACACAGTCATCATTATTGGGCTGTTTGTTGGTCTCCTAACTGCTCTTGCTGTCTGGTGGGGACAGGCAAGTGGCAATGGCTCTAGCGCAGTCTTTATTGTGCTGTTTGTGCTTGGTTACACGATTTTTCAGTATTACGCAGCTTCCAGGCTTGCTCTCTCCATGAGTGGTGCACACGAGATTCAAAAGCAAGATAATCCTCGGCTTTGGAACATGGTTGAGAACTTGGCGATAACCGAAGGCTTACCAATGCCAAAGGTTTACATCATCAATGATCCGGCTCCAAATGCATTTGCAACCGGCAGAAATCCTAAGAATGCAGTTGTTGCTGCCACGACCGGGCTACTTGAGATTATGGATGACAACGAGCTTCAAGGGGTCATGGCCCACGAGCTCGGTCACATTAAGAACTATGACATAAGAGTCTCCACCATCGTTTTTGGACTGGTCTCGGCAATAGGAATTCTTGCTGACCTTGCAATTCGCATGGCCTGGTTTGGCTCATCATCCAGAAACCGCGATAGTGGTCAACTTGGAATGATCTTGGTTTTGCTGGGAGTGGTTGGATGGATCATCGCATGGCTGATTGGACCTCTGGTTTCTGCGGCAGTGTCGAGACAACGGGAGTACTTGGCTGATGCAACGGGTGCGGAAATGACTCGCTATCCGCAAGGGTTGGCCAGCGCCTTGCAAAAGCTTGGCGAGTATGGTCGCCCGATGCACCGAGCAAACAGTGCCATGGCTCACATGTACATCAATGACCCGCTCAAGCCGGGCATGGTTGAGCGCGTATTCTCAACCCACCCGCCAATTCCTGACCGAATTAAGCGCCTGGCCGAAATCTCCCGTGGCTTCTAATCGCTAGACTTTCTCTCATTCTCTGATTGAAGGTTTGCCATGGCTCAGCAAAAGTTCCCCTCGCTGCAGGAGTTTGAGGATGCAGCTAATAGGGTTCAATCTGTTATTACCAAGACTCCATTGATTGAAAGTCATTGGCTAACTGAGGTTACCGGCCAACCAGTTTTCTATAAGTGTGAAAATCTTCAGCGAACGGGTGCGTATAAGGTTCGAGGAGCCTACAACCTCTTGTCACAGCTAACCAAGGAAGAGCAAAAGCGAGGAGTCGTGGCTGCGTCAGCAGGTAATCACGCTCAAGGTGTTGCTCTGGCAGCGCAGCAACTTGGTATTAAAGCAACAATTTTTATGCCAGTAGGCGCGTCTTTGCCCAAGTATCAAGCGACCATTGGTTACGGAGCTGATGTCGTATTGACGGGGGCAATTTTTGATGAAACCAATACAGCCGCTAAAGAGTTTGCACAAAGAAACGGCGCTGTTTATGTTCCGCCCTTTGATCATCTGGACATCGTTCGAGGTCAGGGAACGGTTGCCTTGGAGATTTTTGATCAGCTACCGGATGTTGAAAACATTGTTGTCTGTCTAGGTGGCGGTGGACTAACAGCCGGTGTTGCATTGGCAGCGAAACTAAAAGCTCAAGCGCTGGGCAAAAAGGTCAAGGTTTATGCCGTGCAGGCTGAGCTGGCCGCTGCCTACCCAGCTTCACTAAGAGCTGGCAAGCCAGTAGAAGTTAAAACTCAGCCCACTATCGCCGACGGTATTGCTGTTGCTAAGCCTGGAAAGGTTCCTTTCGAAATCATTGCAAAGTTCGTGGACAAGGTTGTTACTGTCAGCGAGGATGAAATTGCTAAGGGCATGCTGGGAGTTTTGGAACGCAGCAAGCTAGTGGTCGAGGCCGGTGGCGCAGTCGGGGTTGCGGCTGTCTTGGCGAAGAAACTAAAACTCAAGGGCAAGACAGCAATTGTTTTGTCGGGTGGAAATATCGATCCGCTCCTATTGCAAAGGGTAATCAAACATGGTCTGGCAGCATCAGACCGCTACACCAATATCGCCGTGATGTTGCCCGATCGTCCTGGTCAATTGGTCCGGACCGCTCAAGCTGTTGCAGATGCCCATGCCAACGTCGTTGAGGTGCTGCACACCAGACACGGCAATGGCCTCCAGATCAGTGAAGTTGAACTGGACTTGAGCGTTGAGACACGGGGCAAAGAGCACCGCGATCAAGTGCTGGAATCTCTGAAGCAGGCAGGGCTTAATCCCAAGCTTTTGAGAGACTAAAACACAAAGTTTTTCAGCTGTTTTATTTCAACGGCAATCTCTTTGCCATTTGGCGCCGAGTATGAAACTTTTTCGCCAACTCGCTTGCCCTCGATAGCCTGGCCGATCGGGGAGTCGGGGCTGTAGACAGAAAAGTCGCCATCCTCTATTTCTTGCTCGTACTTTGTTCCCTCGAAAATCTCGTGAGAGCCAAGGAAAAATTCATTTGGTCTGCCGTTGATGTCGCATACGACCAAAAGCCCTTGCTTGACTATGCCGTCGCTGGCATCGGCATGACCAACGGTTGCATTGGCCAGCATCTCTTCGAGTCGATTGATTCGAGCCTCGAGCTTCCCCTGCTCCTCTTTAGCGGCGTGATACCCACCGTTTTCTTTCAGGTCGCCCTCTTCGCGCGCCTCCTGGATGCGCTTGGCGATTTCGTGTCGCTCAACCAAAATGAGCTGCTCTAGCTCACTTTTTAGCCGGTCATAGGCATCTTGAGTCAGAAGAATACTTTCGGGCATCTTTTACTTTCGGGAATTGAAAAAGCTCGCCGAGCGAGCTAGGAAGAGTCTACCGCAGAGAGCAATTATCAACTAGCCCCGTGACGGCCTCCTCATAGGTGTTGATACTGACGGTATGGCGCGAAATGAGCTGATCGAATGGCCCGTAACTGCGTTTGATGTGTCCAACTACGGCAAAGGAGTTATTCAAGGCTTCCAGAGTGCACTCTGCCACTTGACCCGGCGGCATCTGAATCTCAAAATCCACTTCCGTCTGCCAACTGCTTACTACGCGAAAACCTATGGTGGTGGACTGAATAGGACTCCAGTTGGCTAACCCAAGCGTCACTGCCCCGATTGCCAACAGCGCAACTCCCAGGTAGGCAAAGACGCGAAAGGCTCTGGAATTGCCCGATTTTTTTCCATAGCGACTTGCCAGAAGCTCATCTTTTTGCTCGGTCACCCCATAAGGCTAAGGCATAGGTGGGATACTGGTGTCGTGAACCTACTGCTCGGTCTCGGAATTTTTGCGACAATGCCAACGCCTCCTGTCGCTGACGATACCTATAACTCGCCAGGCACGATCGGCTTTATCATCACCTTTGCCGTCGCGGTCGGAGCAGTATTTCTGTTTTTCGATATGAACCGTCGAATTCGAAAGACTAAATATCGATCCGAAATTCGAGAGAAGCTAGCAAAAGAAGACCTAGCAAGCTTTGGTGGAGAAAAACCAAATCGGCCAGAGCCACCAACTAAACCGCAGCGATAGAACCCGCTACTGGATCGATACTAATTATTAGCGCTGCAGTCCAGTGACAGAAAAAAGCAGCAACGGTCAAGGCGTGAAAGTATTCGTGGTATCCAAAGTGCTTGGCGTTTTTCTTAGGCCACTTAGCTCCGTAGAAAATTGCACCTAGTGTGTAGAAGAGCCCTCCGATTGCAATCAGAAGCATCATCAGCCAATTAGCCTGCCATAAATCGACTACGTAGAAAGCAGCTAGCCAGCCCATTGCTAAGTAAATCGGCACATACAACCAACGCGGCGCATTGATCCAAAAGACTCTGAAAAAGATGCCAATTAGTCCAACCGTCCACACTGTCACCAGCAGCATGATGCCTTTATCTCGCTCCAGCGCTGAAAATGCCATTGGGGTATAAGTTCCAGCAATCAGTAAGAAAATGTTGGCGTGATCAATTCGCTTCAGAATCATTTTGATCATTGGCCGCCAATTGAAGCGGTGATATAGCGCCGAATTACCGAACAACAGGACTGAGCTTCCAAAATAGATCGCGGCAGCTGTTTTTGCTAGCCACCCCTCTGCAAAAATCAGTAGGACAACTCCGCCAATCACAACAAAAGGTAGAACTCCGGTGTGTATCCAGCCTCGCCAAGTTGGCTTGGTTTCCTGCGGCGCAGGAGCCAATTCGGATAGGGGGAAGTTGGATTCGCTCACCCCGAGAGTGTAAGCCAGAAAGTGGGGGTTACTCGAATTTTGGGCTAGTTGAAGGCAAGGTGAAACCTAGAAAAATGCGGCGTGTTTATTCTGCCTAACCTTAAAGCTCAGGCGTAGATTGAGCGAAAGCTCAACAGGCAGGAGCACAAGTGGCAAGCTCTCCCAAGTCCCAGTCATCACAAAAGAAGACAACGACCCAGGAGGTGAGCAAGCCCGCTTCAGCTAAAAAGCCCGACACAAAGGTCAGAACCTTTGTTCTAGATACTTCGGTCCTTCTATCAGATCCCAAAGCACTCTTCCGCTTTGCTGAGCATGAGGTAGTTCTGCCAATTGTCGTTATCAACGAGCTTGAGAAGAAGCGAAACGACTTAGAGATTGGCTACTTTGCTAGAAAGGCCCTGCGCTATCTAGACGATCTTCGGCAAAAGCACGAACGCTTGGATTTTCCAGTTCAGGTGGGAGAGGGCGGGAGTCTCCGAGTCGAACTGAATCACATCGACCCCGCTATCCTCCCAGCCGGTTTTCAACTTGGCGACAATGATTCGCGAATTTTGGCAGTGGCGGCCAACCTCAACAGCGAGGGATTTGACGTGACGGTAGTTTCCAAAGATCTACCAATGCGCGTAAAAGCTTCAGCAATTGGACTAAGGGCAGAGGAGTACCTTCACGAACTTGCTACTGATGAGTGGAGTGGTGTTAGCGACCTCCATCTTTCAGCCAATGAGATGGCCAATCTCTATGACTCTGAGGAAATCTCTCACCCAGACGCAAAGAGCCTTCCAGTCAACACTGGACTAATTATTCACTCCGAGCGAGGAAGTGCCTTGGGCAGGGTTAGTCAGCATGGCACCGTAAGGCTAGTTCGAGGCGACAGAGAAGTATTTGGCGTGCACGGCCGAAGTGCCGAGCAGCGCCTAGCGATAGACATGTTGCTTGATCCAGAAATCGGCATTCTCTCTCTCGGTGGTCGAGCAGGAACCGGCAAGAGCGCTCTAGCACTCTGTGCCGGATTGGAATCTGTCCTAGAGCGCAGACAGCACAAGCGCATTATGGTTTTCCGTCCGCTCTATGCCGTTGGTGGCCAAGAGTTAGGTTACTTGCCTGGAACCGAGGGCGAAAAGATGAATCCTTGGGCTCAAGCTGTTTTCGACACATTAGGTGCTCTGGTTTCAAAAGAAGTAATTGATGAGGTTGTGAATCGCAATATTCTGGAAATTCTGCCACTTACCCACATTAGGGGTCGATCTCTTCACGACAGTTTTGTAATTGTCGATGAGGCCCAATCACTTGAGCGCAATGTTCTGTTGACAATGCTCTCCAGAATTGGTCAGAAGTCACGCGTCATCCTGACTCATGACGTCGCTCAGCGCGATAACCTTCGAGTCGGTAGGCACGACGGTGTGGCATCAGTGGTAGAGACGCTCAAGGGGCAATCGCTGTTTGGTCACATCACACTTACCCGCAGTGAGCGAAGTGACATTGCGGCTTTGGTGACGGATCTCTTGGATTAGTTGGGGATAACTTTCTTCGGCACCTCCTAAGCCCAACTAGTTTGGCGGAGTGCAGCACTTCTTACTCTTAGTTCCGTTTGTCTACCTGGTCGCAATATCGATTCCACTGGCAATTATTGACCTACGTGAACATCGTCTTCCTAACAGACTGACGTTGTCAGCTGCCACCCTCACCCTCGGTTGCCTAGCCACTTCAGCATGGCTTGGTGGCAGCTGGTCACAACTAATTTCAGCGCTGACAGCCGCAGGAGTAACTTTTTTGCTGGGTTGGCTATTGGCAGCGAGAGGGGCAATCGGAATGGGAGACATCAAGCTACTTATTTCGCTAAACGCCTTTGCTGGTTACTTTTCTCCGTTCCTGCCACTTCTTGCGCTAGCGATTGCCCTGCTAGCTGCAAGCTTGATTGGATTGATTGCTCTATTCCGAAAAAGACTCACCCTGCACAGCTCAATTGCATTGGGTCCCTATTTGCTGGCCGGTTTCTTTATTGCCGTCACGCCTAGCGCTTTAGCGATTACTGCGGAGGTTTGGTCATAGGCAGAACGGCCAGAGCCTTGTCGAGTTGTTCCATGGTTAACTTCTCACCATCCACGAATCCCAAAGCTACCGTTGCCTCTTTTACGGTGATTCCTTTTTCAACCGAGTACTTAGCGATTTTGGCAGCAGCCTCATAACCGATGAAGCGGTTGAGCGGAGTCACAATAGAGGGGGAGGACTCAGCCAACGCCTTTGCGCGCTCTTGGTTAATCTCGAGTCCTTTGACAGTCTTGTCTGCCAAGACTCGCATCGAATTAGTCAACAAACGAATCGATTCCAAAAGCGCGTTGCCCATCACGGGAATTGCGACATTTAGTTCGAAGTTCCCCGACGCGCCAGCCCAGGTAACCGTAGCGTCATTACCAATTACGCGGGCACAAACCATCAGCACAGCCTCTGGTACCACTGGATTCACCTTGCCAGGCATGATGGAGCTACCAGGTTGCAGATCTGGAATGTGAATCTCTGCCAGTCCCGTGTTTGGCCCGGAGCCCATCCAGCGAAGGTCATTATTTATTTTTGTCAGGCTAACGGCAATTACCTTTAGTGCACCAGATACCTCTACCAGGGCATCGCGTGCGCCTTGTGCTTCAAAGTGATCACGGGCCTCGGTAATTGGAAGCCCAGTTTCCTTCGCGAGTTTCTGAATTACCTCTTGCGGAAAACCTTTTGGAGTATTGATACCCGTGCCGGTCGCTGTGCCACCCTGGGGCACCTCAGCAACTCTCGCAATGGTTGACTCCACCCTCTCTATTCCGTAACGGATTTGGGCTGCGTAGCCACTGAATTCTTGGCCGAAGGTCACGGGGGTTGCATCCATTAGGTGGGTGCGTCCCGGTTTTACCGCGTCCTTCCAAATCTTCGCCTTCTCCTCTAGAGCCTGTGCGAGGTATTCGAGAGAGGGTACTAGGTCTTTGATGAGTGCGCTGGTGACGGCAACGTGGACGCTGGTAGGGAAAACATCGTTGGAAGATTGGCTGGCATTGACGTGATCGTTGGGATGCACCTCTTTACCCAATCGGGCGGTGGCAATGGTGGCGAGAACTTCATTCATGTTCATGTTGGAAGACGTGCCAGAGCCGGTCTGGAAAACATCCACCGGAAACTCGGAAAAGTGCTTTCCTGCAATCACTTCGTCAGCAGCTGCGCTGATGGCGTCTGCTATTTCGGTCGAAAGAATTCCGAGCTTGGCATTAGCCTGGGCTGCCGCTTTTTTGATTCGGGCCAGTGCGATCAGTTGCTCGTTTTCAAGAGGTGTGCCGCTGATGGGAAAGTTTTCAACCGCGCGCTGAGTTTGGGCCCGATAGAGCGCATCCTTCGGGACTTTGACCTCTCCCATGGTGTCGCGTTCAATTCGGTATTCCATTACCCATCCTTTCGAAGCGGTCCGAGTGCTGAAATTAGCGAAACATTACCCTCGGCCAGTCGGTACTCGGCACCTACCACTGCCAGTCTGCCAGATTCAATGTAGGAGCGGATGAGGCTTGACCGCTCGACCAGTTCAGCGATGGTGTCGTCGATGTGGTTGCGGGTTATCTGGTCCAAGCTACGCTCGTCCGCGGCCAGAGACTTCTCAATGGTTGGTTCGATCCGACCCACCAAATTCCTTATGAATTCGCCTTCGGTTGACAGCTTGCCCTGGTGCGAATCAATAGACGCCTTAATGGCTCCGCATTCATCGTGGCCAAGAACCAAAATAAGGGGAACCTTCAGAACTTCTACCGCAAACTCCAGCGAACCAAGAATTGTCTCGGCAATTACCTGACCTGCGTTCCTGACAACGAATAAGTCACCTAGGCCAACATCAAAAATCATTTCTGCACTAAGCCGTGAATCGGAGCAACCAAACAGGGCCGCAAATGGCGCCTGTTGATCGGCTAATTCGACCCTCAGCTCAGCATCCTGTCTGGGATGGGCAGGTGTCCCGGCAACAAAGTTTTTGTTTCCGGCCGACAGCAGATTCCAAGCTTGCTGCGCGGTGGAGGGTCTGCTCACCTAATTTCCTAACTGCATCGCAATCGCTTCAGCCAGTATTTCAAAGTCCGCTTCAGCTGCTGTTCCATAGATTACAACCGTCCACGACTCACTTCGATAGAGCATGGCTAGTTCCTTGGTGCTGGGAGGGTCAGAGGGTGTCCTGGTTGGATAAATTTCCCAGGTTAGGCCAGCGATATCGCGCGTGCCAGTAAGAGAATTTCCGGCTAAAACATCAGACTCCCAAGATGGATTGGAATTAAAAGCCTGGCTAATTCCGATGAACTGTGAATCCTCTGTGACGAAACCGACATACCAAACATCAAGACCAAGCTGTTTTTCAATTCTGGCCGCATTAGACCACCAGTTGGCAGGAATTACTGGAGCAATAATCTCCTGCGAAAGGGTGCCCTCTGCCTCAGCGGCAACGGTTTGATAGTCGATCCTTTGAATCAAACTGGAATCATCTCTTGGAACACCCAGCACAATCAGCGCCACCACTCCCATCGTGGCCAGCATTGAGAAAATCAGATTGCGAACAGTTTGTTTGGCTCGCCGCTCACTCGCGTTACTCACTTGCTTGCTTTTTTACCCTGGGCGTCAGAGAGTTTTTTGCGAGCGCCACTGAGCCACTCCTCGCAAATCTTGGCGAGTGCCTCGCCTCTTTCCCAAAGGGCCATGGAGGCATCCAAAGTGACGTTTTGTTGCTCGAGCTGCGCAACTACCTGCTGCAACTCATCACGGGCTTCTTCGTAGCTCATTTTTGAAATATCTTTAGCCATCACTTTTTCCTAACCGACTTGGCAGTAGCCATTATTTCTTGTTTTGAAAGTTGAATCTTGAAGTCTTGCCCCTGGGTAACTTCCCGCAGGATAGCCCCGCTGTCATCGGTTACCAGGGCATAACCGCGTTCCAGTGTCAACTTTGGCGATAGTGCTCTGACACTGCTCACCAACTGCGCCAACTCGCTTTTTGCCTGCTTTAGCCGCCAGTCCAGAATCTCGGACAGGCGTTTGGTGAGATTCACCAGTTGCTCTGCTTGCGCATCGACAAAGCCAAATGGACTCGCCAGCACTGGCCGAGAAACTATGGCCTGAATTAGCTGCTGCTGTGTTTCAAGGTAAGAGCTAATTCTGAATGTGATTCGATCCAGAGACGTTCTAATGTTTTTTCTTTCTTCCACAACGTCCGGTACCACGCGCTTGGCAGCATCGGTTGGAGTCGAGGCTCGCAAGTCTGCAACCAGGTCCAATAACGGCTGATCATTTTCGTGGCCAATCGCACTAACCAGTGGTTTGGTTAGCTCGGCTGCAGCTCGAACCAGTCTCTCGTCGCTGAAGGGGAGCAGGTCTTGGAAGCTTCCACCACCGCGCGCGATGATAATGACATCCACCTCACTCATGCCATCAAGTTGCTGCATCGCCATCACAATTTCGGCCGCCGCACGATCACCTTGCACCAGGGTGTGAATCACCTCAAATTGAACTTCTGGCCAACGATTTCTGGCATTTTGCAAAACATCTTTTTCGGCGTCTGAATTAGCGCCAGTAATTAGCCCGATCTTGTTTGGAAGAAACGGCAATGCCTTTTTTCTAGCCGGATCGGTCAGGCCTTCCTTGATTAGTTGCTGGCGGAGCTTTTCGATTCGCTCAAGAAGTTCACCGAGGCCAACTTTGTGCATTTTGAGCACTCGCATGGTGAGCTTGCCGTTTTTTGCCCAGAACGCCGGTTGCACGAGGGCCACCACGCGATCACCTTGTTTGAGGCCCACCTCAATTTCATCTTCGCTGGCATCAAAGGCATGGATTTCAATCGAATTCTCTAGATCCAGATCCCGCAAAGAGCCAAACAGGTTGGTTCCGCGCAATTGAATCTGTTGAAGTTCTCCTTCAACCCAGACTCGGCCCAGTTTTTCAATCCAGTCCTTTAGGCTCTTAGACAGCTGAGAGACCCGCCATGGGGAATGTTCACTAGAGACTTTCGATTGAGACTCTAGGTCCGCTTTTTCCTGCACGGTTGGCTCCCTAAGCGGTTCGTAGAATTGGACGGTGACTGCTATTAACCCTAACGCTAGGGCAGACAAAGAAACCCAGAAAAGGGTGCTGCTAGCCGCCCCCAGAGGCTACTGCGCAGGCGTTGACCGCGCCGTGATTGCCGTTGAGAAGGCCCTCGACCACTACGGCGCTCCGGTCTATGTCCGTAAGCAGATTGTCCACAACAAGCACGTGGTTCAATCCTTGGAAGCTCGAGGGGCAATCTTTGTTGATGAAGTCGATGAAGCCCCAGAGGGTTGCGTGATGGTGTTTTCCGCTCACGGGGTTGCCCCTAGCGTGATTGCAGCCGCCAATGCGAGAAACCAACGAACCATTGACGCCACCTGCCCACTAGTCACCAAAGTTCACCGCGAGGTAATTAGGTTTGCCAACGAGGGATACGAAATTTTGCTGGTTGGTCACGAGGGTCATGAAGAGGTTGAGGGAAACGCCGGCGAAGCTCCACATGCGGTCAAACTCATTGACGGCGATAGGGACATCGAAGCTACTCAAGTGAAAGATCCCGAAAAGGTTATTTGGTTATCGCAAACCACACTCTCAGTAGATGAAACGATGGAGACTGTAACCAAACTTCGCAAGCGTTTTCCCTTAATGCAAAACCCGCCCAGTGACGACATATGCTATGCGACGCAAAACAGACAGGTTGCCATTAAGAAAGTTGGCGCCATGTCTGACCTGGTAATTGTGGTTGGCTCTGCCAACAGCTCAAATACTGTTCGCCTCGTGGAAGTTGCTCTGGATGCTGGCGCAAAGGCCGCTTACCGAGTCGACTTCGCATCGGAAATTGATGAGAAGTGGTTCGAGGGCGTAGCAACTGTCGGGGTAACTTCTGGAGCTTCGGTGCCAGAAGAGCTAGTGGATGACGTCCTGAAGTACCTTGCTGATCGAGGTTATGGCTCGGTAGAAACAATTACTACAGCTGAAGAAGACATTCAATTCTCTTTGCCAAAAGAACTCAGACGAGATCTAAAAGCAGCAGGCCACTAATTACCAACTGGATTTGCCAGCGGATCCAAGCCTGGTGGCGGCTTCGACAACTCGCTTAGCCATTCCGGCCTCGGCTAGCTTGCCCCAGGTTCTTGGGTCATAAGTCTTTTTGTCGCCAACCTCGCCGTCAATTCGAAGCACTCCGTCATAGTTCTTCAGCATGTGATCAACAACTGGGCGCGTGAAGGCATATTGGGTGTCGGTATCAATGTTCATCTTGACAACACCATTTCTGACCGCTTCGGCAATTTCCTCGGACGAAGAACCTGAACCGCCATGGAAAACGAGGTCAAAGGGTTTGTCCTTGCCATACTTTTTGCCAACGGCAGTTTGAATTTCAGCTAGTAGCTCAGGTCGTAGCTTTACGTTGCCAGGCTTATAGACACCGTGGACATTTCCAAAGGTTAGGGCAGCTAGGTAGCGACCATTTTCACCCAGCCCAAGGGCTTCGGCTGTCTTTAGTCCATCCTCCACCGTTGTGTATAGGTGTTGACCCATTCCGCCTTCGACGCCATCTTCTTCGCCGCCGACGACGCCAACCTCGATCTCGAGCACAATTCCGATTTCATTGGTCTTAGCGAGCAGTTCTTTAGCAATCTCCAGGTTCCTACCTAGTGGAACCGCAGAACCATCCCACATGTGAGAGTTAAATATCGGCTCTTGGCCACTCTTAACCTGTTGAGCCGATAGGTCAATCAGCGGTCTAACAAAACCTGCAAGTTGGTCTTCTGCGCAGTGATCGGTGTGTAGGGCAACCTTGATTGAGTAGTTTTTTGCAACTTCACGCGCAAACGCTGCAAATCCCAGGGCACCACTCACTCGGTTTTTGATGGTTGGACCACTCCAGTAGTCAGCACCACCGGTTGAAACTTGGATGATTCCGTCACTACCGGCTTCCTGCAGTCCAGCGAGAGCGGCGTTGAGGGTTTGGGAGGAAGAGACATTGATTGCCGGATAGGCAAAAGATGCCTTCTTAGCTCGATCGAGCATCTCTTGATACTCAGCGGAAGAAACAACTGGCATTATTACCCCTTAGCCTTTGCCGGTTCACCAAGTAGGCGATCACGATCTGGAATTAGCTCAACTGTAGCCTCCACCAGATTATCAATTGATTGCAGACCACTGGTTGGCTGCTGGACCTTGGCAGCTCCCCATTGCACAGCCGACGCAATTCCTTTTGCGACATCAAAGCCAACTCCATAGGCGCTGGGATCAGATTCCTCGTTAGCAACTGCTGCCAAAAAGCCTGCGATGGTGGAGTCACCCGCACCAACAGTGTTGATTACTTTCACTGGCTGGGTATAGGCGTGGATGGCGTGAGTTTTCGTGACGGCCACTATTCCATCAACACCCAAAGATGCCATTACACAGTTGACTCCCCAGTTGTTGAGCTCGCGCGCTGCGTCGATGACGTCTCCGATTGTGTTGAGGTCCTTATTCACACACTCCGATAATTCGTGCGAATTGGGCTTCATGATGGTTGCGCTACCTTTTTGTGCCCAGTAGCGAAGCGCTGGACCCGAGGTGTCAAGAATTACCCTGACCCCAAGCGCTTCCATCCGATCAAACAGTGGTTGCAAATCAATCACTTTTCCGGTTTCAAAGATTTCTGGGTGCGCACCGGCTACTACCAGCCACTTCGCTTCATAGTCCTTGACCGTGCGTTCAGTTAGGTCAATTACTGACTTCCAATCTCGGTCGTGCAGTGGTCTAGGGTGCTCATTGATCTTGGTGGTGGGGCCGTCATACTCAACCACGGTGGTGGAAACACGCAGGGTCCCGTCCACCCACAGCGGGATAAGAAAGCTTGAGCCGGTGCGCTTTAAAACACCAGGGTCAGCATTACCAATAGGGATAACTCCGGGAGCCGCCATATTGACAAGTTGCAAACCACGCGAGACGTTGATGCCCTTGCCGGCTAATTCTTCCCCAACGCGTTCAGCGCGATTGACACCACCCTCCACCAAATCTCTAACGAAGTAGGTGCGATCAAGCGTGGGGGAGGGGGTCAGGGTAACTACCGGGGATTTCCGCTCGGCCATGAAACTCCTTGGATGTGATTATTTGCTAGACACTCACACCGTTGTAGGCGCCAGACTAACTATAGCCAAGCAAGACCTATTTCTCCTCGGCCAACTCCTTAGCGGTCAGGCTGGCGGGGGATTGTTCTATTTGCTTGGGAGACTCGATGGTTTCGACCCCCAGTTGGTTTTCATCTAAATCATTTAGCTTGCGAGCTGTGACCAACATCCTCGATTCGAGAGAGGAAACAAAGCTGTTATAGCTTTTTACGGTTGATGTGATTTTGCTGCCCAGATCGGCTGCAAGCTCGGCAACCTTACCCACTCGTTCGTAAAGTTCCCGACCCAGTCGAATCATCGAACGCACTTGGTTTTCATCGGCATTTTGTCGCCATATGTAGTTGATTGTTTTTAGCACTGAGAAAAGTGAGACGGGCGATGCCAGCGCCACGTTCTTTCTAAATGCGTATTCCATCAAGCTTGGCTCCAGCTCCAGTGCGGAAGAAAGTAGTGACTCGGTGGGAACAAAACAAATTACAAAGTCTGGCGAGCTGTCAAGACCTTCCCAATAGGCGCGTGAGGCGAGTTCGTCAATGTGTCCCTTGAGGGCTTTCACATGCTCAGACAGCAGTCGCTTTCTTCGCTCTTGTTCTTCCGCGATTGCTAGCTCACTGATAGCGGATGCCTCTTGGTATTTATCAAATGGAACTTTGGAATCTATCGCCAAGGTTTTATTGCCAGGCAGATTAATAATCATGTCGGCGCGACCACTTTTTTCACCGGAGCTAATGGTTGCCTGCTCACTGAAGTCAGCGTGCTTGATTAGACCTGCCAGCTCCACCAGCTTGCGCAGCTGAGTTTCTCCCCAAACTCCGCGCAGTGAGTTGGAGGTGAGTGCCTGTGATAATGCTTGAGTTTGCTTACGAAGATTTTCATCAATTTCTATGGCGTTTTTTAGCTGTTCTGAGATCGTGCTGAACTGCTCCAGTCTTTCCCTCTCCAGCCGCTGCACAGTCGATTGCATTTGCTCCAGTTGTTGCCTGACCGGCGCAAGCTCTAACAAAACTCTGTTTTCTTGTTCCTGCTTTAGCGCTTGTTCCTTGTATGTTTCATCTGCTCGCCTGAGCTGCGCTCTCAGTTCAGTTTCGGTGGCTTCTAGTGCCGCAATCTTGGCGGCTTCGCTGCCGCCACCTTTGCGCTTTGCAAGACGATAGCCAATCAGCCCACCAATCAGTAGCCCAATTAGCAGGGCATTCAGGCTAAGCCAAACAACGGTTTCCATACCCGAAGTATCGCAGGGCTCTCAGACAACAAGCGGAAGCAAACGCTGGGAGGTCTTCTCTAATAGCCCCGCCAGATCCTCCACCTCGTGGCGGTTTGCCATGTGTAGCACTATTCGTGCGCAAGCATCAGCATCGGCCAGGGCATCGTGATGATTAAACTCCTCGTGCCCGATGGCATAGGCCACGGCATTGAGTCGATAGCTCTCTAGCTCATAGGTCTTCCTGGCCATCTTCAGGCTGCAGGCATAGCTGAGGTTGGGTAAATCAAATTCCACCGCGGCACTGGCTTTTCTGAGGACATCCATATCGAAGCTGGCATTGTGAGCGATTAGTGGCAACCCTTCGGTGAACAGCAGCAACTCAGGTAGAGCATCAGAAAAATCCGGAGCATCGGCTACATCTTCGGGTCTAATTCCGTGAATGGCGATGTTTCCCGGGTGAAACCAATCATGTTCCAGCGGTGGTCGAAACAGCATGGCGAGGCTTTCCTGAATCCTGCCCTCGACCACCCGCACCAGCCCTACCGCACAGGGTGATGCGGAAGATGAATTAGCGGTTTCAAAGTCGATTGCCACAAAGTTCAAGGCCACAGAGCAATTATGGGGGAAGTAGACTTCCTCGGTGGCACTAACCATCGGAATCGTCGGATTACCTAACGTAGGTAAGTCCACTCTCTTTAACGCTCTCACCAAAAACTCGGTACTAGCTGCGAACTATCCATTCGCAACCATTGAGCCAAACATTGGAGTAGTGAATCTGCCAGATGCCAGACTCGATCGCCTAGCGGAGATTTTCTCATCTGAAAAAATCATCGCCGCTCCGGTTTCCTTTGTGGACATTGCCGGCATCGTCAAGGGAGCATCCGAAGGGGAGGGTCTAGGCAATCAGTTTCTAGCCAACATCCGAGAAGCCGATGCCATTGCGCAGGTGGTGCGCGGATTTGTTGACTCTGACGTTGTCCATGTTGAGGGACGCGTCGACGCCAAGAGTGATATTGAAACCATCAATACCGAGTTGATTTTGGCTGATCTGCAAACGCTAGAAAAAACAAGACCAAGAATCGAAAAAGAAGTAAAGGGCAAAAAAGCCGAACCCCAGCTTCTAGAAACCATCGATCAGGCAATCGAAATTCTCAATGCCGGCACACCCCTGTCGCTGAGCAAGTTAGATATCAGCCCAATCAAAGATTTGGGCCTTCTCACCGCCAAGCCCATGCTGTTTGTTTTCAACGTTGATGAGTCCATTCTTAGTAGCGAAGAAAAACGGAGCGCCCTTGCCGAGCTAGTAAAGCCGGCAGAAGCAGTCTTCTTAGATGCCAAGGTTGAGAGCGAACTAATTGATCTTTCCAAGGAGGACGCTTCGGAACTGCTGGCATCGCTCGGTCAGGCGGAAAGTGGACTGGATCAGCTGGCAAGAATTGGCTTCACAACTCTAGGTCTGCAGACCTATCTCACAGCTGGTCCAAAAGAGGCTCGGGCTTGGACTATTAGAAAAGGCTGGAAAGCTCCGCAGGCAGCTGGAGTGATCCACACCGATTTTGAAAAGGGCTTCATTAAAGCCGAAATAGTTTCCTTCAGTGACCTTGACAGCGCCGGTTCGATGGCAGAAGCAAAAGCCCAGGGCAAGGTTCGCATGGAGGGCAAGGACTACATCATGCAAGATGGCGATGTAGTGGAGTTTCGCTTCAATGTCTGAGCTTTATTCGGTTGAACGCAGCTACCCAGTCCAGCTCGAGAAGCTATGGTCAGCTTGGACTAACGCAGCCGAGCTAGAACAGTGGTATTGCCCAACCAATCTCAAAGTGGTACCGGGATCTGTTGTTTCAGATTGCCAAGGTGGTGGCTGGTGGACAGTAGCGGTAGATGTTTCAGAGTATGGCTTTGTCGCTTACTTCTTCGGAACCTACTCAGAAGTTGTTGAAAACACCAAGCTAGTTCACACTCTCAACTACACCCAATCCAAAGAGGAGTTCTTAGCGCGAAGCCTGCAACCGACTGCGCACATCATTGAGGTTGACTTCCGGCAAGAAGGCGAGGGTGCCTGGGTTCGTTTTTCTCAGCACGGGGATTCATCGGAATTTGGCGCAGATCAAGCCTTGGAAGCCAAAGCGGGGATGGAGTCATACTTTGACAACCTCGGGCTGTATTTGGCCCGTGGTTAGTAGAACCGTGAAGCGGTTAGGTATACCTAACTTATGGGTTAGGATTTCCTTGTGTTTTCAACCCCCATTCGCCTTTCTATAACCCAAGACATAGTTGGCTGGTTTGACCAGGTCGGCCCCTTTCTGTTCTATGCCGTGGTGTTTGGTTTGGTGTTTGCAGGAACCGGCCTGTTTGTTGGGGCTTTCATTCCTTTCATTACCGGTGACTCGCTTGTTTTTGCAGCGGGCCTGGTGGCAGCGGCCAATCAAGACTCAATCAACATTGTCGTAATGGTGCTTGGGGTTGGAATTGCCGCCTGGCTGGGAGACCAGGTCGGTTACACCCTCGGCCGTCACTTCGGTAGACCTTATCTAGATAAGCGACAGGGCAAGTGGCTAAAAAACGCCATTGCAAAGTCTGAGATCTTCTATCTTCGCTACGGCTGGTGGTCAATAGTTGTTGCGCGATTCATACCTTGGGCGAGAGTGATCATTCCGGCGCTCGCTGGAATAAGCAAAATGAACTACTACAAGTTCTTCAGTGCCAATTTGGTTGGCGCTTTGCTCTGGGGATGTGGTTTGACCTTGGCCGGATACTTCACCTACTCAATACCGTGGGTTCGCGGAACCGTCTACGCAATCGCCATTGCCGTAATTACACTCAGTCTTATTGCAGGTGTAAGGACTTGGCTGGAAAACAGAAAAGTTAATTCTCTATAAAGATCTCAGCTAACTGAGCTGACTTTTCTCTTTCATAAAACTCATCTTCTTGGGCAGCCCAAATGGCAAAATACTCGTCGAACTTCCCACTATCACGAAGACTGAACCGATTTCGCCTTACCGTTGCCTCAGCCTCAATCCAGATAGTTAGATCAGCCAATTCTGAGCTCAAGCGACTAATTGATCCGCACCCTTCCACTATCAGTGCTGTTCCACCGGAGAATTCTCGGTGACCATTCACCTGGTCGTCTGCTCCGCGGCGGTTTTCAGCCCAATCCCAAACTTGCCAATTTGCTGTTTTGCCCTCACTGAGTGGCCGAAGAATTTTTGTGTAGAGATAAACCGACCCGCTGGCCAGCCCCTCCCAGCCAGGATACAAATCGTCCATGGCTACCAAGCGAGCGGCCTGGTTATCGATTTGAAAGTAAGACTCCGAAAGTGCTTTCGCAAACTGACTTTTTCCGGCTCCTGCGCGGCCGTCGATTAGTACAACTGGCAATCGTCCCCTGACCTGCTTTTCAGTAATCAGGTCTATTACTTTGGCAATAGCCTCGTCGAAACCTAAGCGCACGATACGTTAGCGAAGCCTGGCATTAATGGAGTAAGCGTGTTCTGCTGAGAAGCGAGATCTGACAGCCAACTCTCGCTCCACCAATTCAGGAGCAGCACCTTCGATACTGGCCTGCTTGCCGATGGCGATGACACAAACTACCCAGAAATCCTCAGCGCCGAGTTGCTGTGAGATTGGTTCGTGCAAGATTCCTCCCATGAAGTGAGAGCGGAGACCCATTGATTCTGCTTGCAAAACCATTTGCATGGAGGCAAGACCGACGTCAAAGAAGGTGGCAGCTTGGTTTCGCTCCTTGCCTTTTTCTTCTTTTCTAGCCAGAACTACCGCCAAAACCGAGGCGCTTGGCGCCCAGGCTCGATTGAAGCCAGTCAGCCCTTGGTTCGCCAAATCTTGAAACAATTCATTTTCTCTCGACACAAACACAACGTGCCAAGGCTGTTGATTACTCGAGCTCGGTGCCCATCTGAATGCCTCTCCCAAGGTTTGAATTTCTTCCAAGTTAAGCGTGTGGTTTGTGTCAAAAAGTCTTGGCGACCATCTATTCATGATCACCTCAGAAAGTGGGAGGCTAGTAATGGCTGGTTTTTGAGTAATTGTCATGCTCCTATTCAACCTGTCTAGCGCTGTTGTATTTCTTCACGACTCGACAATTTCAGCCTTTTCAAGAACAACTCGTTCAAAGCCAGCAGGTCTGTCTAAACATCAATACACTTGGCCGGTGACCCAAAAAGGCTTAATTCTGTTTTCCCTAACAGGCTTTTTCTGGGGATTGCCATACTTTTTCATTGTTTTAGCTCTGGATAGTTTTTCTACTCCCTCGATTGTGTTCCTAAGAGTTTTTCTAGGGGCATTGGTTTTGATTCCCTATGCGATCTATGCCGGGGGACTCGCTAAGGCTCTGAAAGCCTGGCCCTATGTCTTGATTTTTGCCGTAACAGAAATGGTTGTGCCTTGGTGGTTGATCACGGAAGCGGGTAAGCATATTCCTTCTGGGCTATCAGGTTTGCTAGTCGCGACCGTGCCATTTTTTGTGGTGGCGATACTGGCGATTTTCCTAAAAGATCGAAAGGCTCTGCAACCTCGTCCCTTGATCGGCATGCTAATCGGATTTTTAGGAGTAGCTGCCTTGGTTGGAGTGGACTCATTCACCGGGGCAATTGATCCCCTTTACGTTTTCTTCGTGATTCTGGCCTCGCTTGGTTACGCCGTTGCGCCTATCGTTGCAAACCTCAAATTGAAGGACGTCTCATCAGCTTCCATGATTGGCCTTAGCATGCTGATGGTCTCAGTGGCATATGCGCCATTCTCTTTGCCAAACCTTGGAGCTGAGTTTGCTGGTGCCAGCGTCGAAAGCTTAATTGCAGTGCTAGTCCTAGGGTTAGTTTGTTCCGCCGCAGCCTTTGTCGTCTTTTTCAGGCTCATCAAAGAAATTGGCCCAGCCAAGTCATCTTTGATTACCTACGTAAATACTGCTGTCGCTTTGTTTTTAGGCATTGTCTTCTTGAATGAACCAATCACGATTGGTCTGCTGATTGGTATTCCGCTCATTACTCTCGGACTCGTGCTGGCCGGTGGGGGAAATCGAGAAACTGAAACGAGTAAGGCTTAGGGAATTATTTTCCTATCCGGCGGTTTTTCTAGCCATGCGAAGAATCTTGCCAATCGTCTTGCTATTTACTCTTGCCGGATGCGCCAGCTCAACCACCAGTGAGCCAGCCCCCGAGCAGAATCAATCGGCAGTGACTGAACCAGTCGAAACCATGGACCCAATGGAATCCGAGTCAGTAGATCCGATGGAGTCAGAGAATTCGCAGAGCACTACCAGTCCATCACCAACTGCAACTGCTCAGCCAACTCAAACAGCTACTCCGACCCAAACCTCTTCCGGCTACACATTGGCTGAGGTTGCCAAGCGCAACACTCAAGCAGAGTGCTGGGTCGCAATTGATGGGGGAGTCTACGACCTAACCGACTGGATTAAGAAGCATCCAGGTGGCTCTGGTGCAATCAGCGCACTCTGTGGCACCGATGGCACCAGCCAATTCACTTCTCAGCATGGTGGAGAATCAAGAGCGACTTCCACCCTTGAAAGTTATTACCTGGGAGCCCTAGAGCGCTAAAGCTGTCAAGTAGTTAGGTCTTAGAACCAAATGCTTTGACTAAATTGCGTAGTGATCCTCGGCGATGCTGCGAATGAGTTTGGCATTTACTCCAACCGCTACTGTTCCTGCCGGCATGCTCTTGGTCACGACCGCGTTGGCCCCCACTCGACAGTCATCACCAATGGTGATGTTTCCTATCAATTTGGAGCCGGCCCCAAGGATTACACGGTTTCCAACCGTGGGATGACGTTTTACCGGATCCAAAGTCTTACCACCCAAGGTGACGCCGTGGTAGATCAGAACATCGTCGCCAATCTCAGCGGTTTCCCCGATTACAACACCAACGCCGTGGTCTATGACAAGACGGCGTCCAATGGTGGCGCCGGGGTGAATTTCAATTCCAGAGAAGAATTTGGCGTAGTTGGAAAGCATCCGCGCAATTATTCTTCGCTTCCATTTCCACAGCACGTGAGCAACGCGATAAACCCAGATGGCGTGAAGACCAGGCGAAGTAAAAAAAAGTTCAAATCCCGTCTTTACTGACGGATCCCTGTCCAGCCCAGCTCTGATGTCTTCGCGGATCACTTTTGCTGATATTCCTCTTGCAAGTCACGGTAGAGAGAGGAAGAAACGTATCTTTCTCCAAACGATGGCACTATCACCACGATGGTCTGTCCCTCGTGCTCTTTCCGACTGGCTACTTCCCTAGCTGCCCAAAGCGCTGCACCGGATGATATGCCGGCCAGTATCCCTTCTTCAGCCGAGGCGCGTCTTGCGAATTCAAAAGCTACCTGGTTGGGTGCGCTGATGACTTCGTCATAGCTGGCGGTATCTAAAACAGCAGGGATGAAGTTTGGACCAATACCAGCCAATGGATGACCAGCAGCTTCACCGCCTGTTAATAGTGGTGATGCTGCAGGTTGCACCACATAACTCTTAAGTGAAGGCTTTAGTTCTTTCAGTCGAAGACTGGTTCCGGTGATGGTTCCTCCGGTGCCACTGCCTGCTATAAAGACGTCTACTTTGCCATCGGTGTCGCGCCAGATCTCTTCGGCGGTTGTTTCGCGGTGAATCTTAGGCCCCGCAGGATTTTCAAACTGTCGAACCAGAATGGAACCCTCAATGTTCCTACCGAGCTCTTCGGCTTTCGCAACCGAACCCTTCATGCCTTCCGCAGCGGGAGTGAGGACTAGCTCGGCTCCGTAGGCGCGAATCAAGATTTTTCTTTCCAGACTCATGGAGTCAGGCATCACGATGATGGTGCGGTAGCCGCGAGCGGCACCAATCATTGCAAGTGAAATTCCTGTGTTTCCGGAGGTGGCTTCAATAATCGTTCCACCGGGCTTCAGTTCGCCAGACTTTTCCGCCTCGTTGATCATGGCGATGCCTAGTCGGTCTTTAACAGAACTGGACGGGTTATAAAACTCAAGCTTGGCATAGACCTCTGCCTTGGCGCCGTCCATGATTCGATTGAGGCGAACCAGGGGCGTATTGCCAAAAACCTCTGTGATGTTGTTATAGACGCGCAAAGCAGCTCCAGTTTCAAAGACCCAAGGAAGTGTAACTGGGAAGGACCGAATTTCTTCCAATCTGACTTTGTATTACTTCTAAGGCCATTCTCAGGCTCGTTTCCTAGGATTTGGTCCATGAATCGACTAGCGGCCCTACCAGTTCTTGCCTTGACAGTCCTACCCTTGAGTGCCTGCAGCATTGAGGATGTAGCTGCTACCGCAGCCGATGCGGCTGCCTGCACCGCACTGTCCTCCACCCTGGCCGGACTATCCGATGCCTACCAGTCAGGTCTTGTTGACAGCGGCGTAATCACTCAGATCGACAAGCTAATTGGAGATCAAATTGATTCGGTTCTATCTACTGGTCTAGCGGAGGATCTAAGAGGCCTGACAACAGCTCTGGCCGAGAGTCAGACTGCACAGGGTGCTCAACAAAAGGTAGATGAGCTAACCGCTTCCATTAACGCTCGCTGCAGCTCCGTCGGCATCGAAATTAGCGGCTAATTTCATCCTCAACGTATTTTTTCTTGGCGATTTGTAATCCTGCTAGTGAGCTAGCTATCGCAACCGCAAATAGCAACCACAGCGCTGCCTCCCAACCACCGGTCACCTCGCGCAAAATCCCAACTATTAAAACTGCAATTGTTGCCAGTGAATAACTGACCCCTTGGCCAAACGAACTGACCGCCAAGACTGTTTGCTGGTTTTTGCTCCGAAGGTTATAGAGCGTGAGCGCTAGGGGAAACATAGTTGGACCAAGCCCCAGCAAAATCACCCATAGCCACAAATTAGTTTGGATAAACAAAATCCCTAGTGCTCCTAAGGCGCCAGCGGTAGCGGAAAAGAAAACAATTAGTGCTTGGGCACTGGGGTATTTAGAGGCAATTAGAGGAACCAGTAGTGAGGTCGGTAAGCCCATAATTGCAAATAGAGCCAGTAGATTGCCTGCCACTAATTGGGAGACAAAGTTATGTTCGATTAGAAGTAGTGGCAACCAGGCAAAAGAGACATAACCAAAAATTGCTGTCATACTCTGCACCGCGCTTATGGCAATCGCAGTGGGGGATTTCCAAACTTGAATTTTGGCTGGAGTTGCATCGTTTGCATCTGCCGGTTGGTTGTTTCGAAGCAGTGGAATGATTGGAATGAGTGCCAGTGCTGCAAATACTGCCCACTGACCAAGTGAAAAGCGCCAACCTGCCGCCTGGGCTACCGGCACCGCTACTAATGATCCCAGGGTCGCTGAAATAGCCGTCAGAGTTATATAAAAGGACGAAACCAAGCCAATCTTGTTGGGAAAGTATCTCCTTACCAGTACCGGCAGTAAAACATTTCCAATTCCCATTCCCAGCAGGCTCAGGAGCGACCCAGCAAACAAAGCGCCGGGGTCAAAAGCAAGTGCCCTAATTAAGTTTCCAGCAATTATTGCGAGCACCACCAACAGAAGTGTGAGTTCGAGCCCCAGCTTTCTAGCTGGCTTAGTCGAGACAGATGACGCAAATGCAAATGCCAGAGGCGCGGCTAAACCAAGTAGGCCAATGGCAATTACAGGTAGAGCAAAGTCTTCTTGAATAAATCCAACGACTGGGGAAACCGAGCTGACTGCGGTTCTGAGATTAATTGCTAGTAGCGCAATGGTGGCAAACGCCAAGACTCGACTGCTAGTTGAGCGCAGCACGTATCGCCTCGTGGATCAGCCCGTTAGTCGCCAGCACGGTTGAACTATCTGGTGTCAGCTCGCCCGAAAGGTCCGTGAATCTGCCGCCAGCTTCCTCAACGATTGGAACCAAAGCAGCAATGTCATATATCTTCAGATCTGGTTCACTGGCGGCATCAATAGCGCCCTCCGCTACATACATGTAGCTCAGGAAATCTCCAAACGCCCGAATGCGCCAAACTTGCTCGGAAAGCTTCTCAATGTTTTTAGCTTTTCCTATCCGCTGCCACTGCTGGATTGAATTGTAAGAAATGTAACTGTCTGCAAGCTGGCTCACCGAAGAAACTTTGATTTGGCGAACACTGCCGTCAACATTCTTGGTGAAGGCTCCCTCACCTTTGCTTGCCCACCACCTCCTGCCAAGGGCAGGAGCAGAGACAACCGAGGTGGTCAGCACTGAATCAACTCGCAGAGCAATCAAGGTTGCCCAGATCGGAAGACCTCTAAGGAAATTTGCGGTTCCATCGATTGGGTCAACTATCCAAGCTCGATTTCCGGATCCGGAATTCTCAAATTCCTCCCCAATTACATAATCGCTTGGTGCCAGCTGACTAACTAGTTCACGAATCTTTGTTTCTACCGAGCGATCCGCGTCGGTTACCGGTGTTCTGTCTGGCTTGGTCTCGACCGCTAGGTCTAAGGCTTTGAATCGGGCAAGCGAAATCTCATCGGCGGCATCAGCTAGGGCGAGTGCTAACTCTAAATCTTTCATTACTGCCAATCTACCGACGAAATCGAATCCACTAGGCGACGAAAAGAATTCAAGCGTTCCGCCTTTAGTTCTCCAGATTCGACAGCTGCATCCAGCTCGCAATCGGGCGAGCCGGCCAGATGTGAGCAGTCCCTCGGGCAGTTTTTTGCAACTTCACTGAGGTCTGAATAGCTGGCCAGTATTTCCGATGCGGTAGCACCAGAGATTCCAAAAGTCCGAACGCCGGGAGTATCAATAATCCAGCCACCATCTACTTCAATTGCCACTGCAGATGAAGAGGTGTGCTTTCCCTTACCGGTTGCTTCATTAACTTCACCCGTAGTTCTGCCAGTGTTTGGGGCCAGCAGATTAATCAGAGTGGACTTGCCAACTCCAGAGTGACCTACGAAAACACTCTTCTTGCCAGCAATTAGCTTTTTCAGATCTGCCAAATTGGGCGATGGTTTAGAGGTTTTGATGATCTGCAAATTGGTACCCGAGAAATTTTCAACGAATTCAGTTGGATCCGCTAAATCACACTTTGTTATTACAAGAATGGGTGAAAGTTTTTGCAAATAGCTTGCGACCAAGAAGCGATCTACTAGTCGCGGCCGAGGTTCAGGGTTAGCAGCTGCCATTACGATCACAAGCTGATCAGCATTGGCAACAATTCTTTGCTCACTTCCATCATCAGCAACTCTGGTCAGTTCGCTGGTGCGCGGTTCAATTTGGACAATCCTGGCCAAGGAGCCAGTTTTTCCACTGACATCTCCATCCAGCAGAACCTGATCGCACGTCACGCAACCATCGGATCTGAGCTCTTTGGCCAAAGTGGCTAGGACCTCGACCCCATCCTCGGTCAGCACCCGGTAGCGAGCCAGGTGAACTTCCAGCACCATACCCCGCTTGGCATTTTCAAAACTTGGGCGAATCTTGGTTCTGGGTCTAGATCCCTTCGGGTTTGGACGCACCCGAACATCATCTTCGTCTAGGTCTTGCCAGTTCAATTACTCTCCAGCATCTCAAGCCACAGCTGAGCAAAATTAGGCATAGTCTTGCTGGTGACGGAAATGTCTTGAATTTCAATTCCTGGCACGCGCAGTCCAATGATTGCGCCAGCTGTTGCCATCCGGTGGTCCTCATATGTCTTCCAAAGACCACCAGTGAGTTTGCTCGGTTCAATTCTGATGCCATCAGAAAGTTCCTGAGCTTTTCCGCCAATTGAAGTTATCTCAGTCACCAGCGCTGCCAGTCGATCGGTCTCGTGACCGCGCAGGTGTGAAATGCCGGTGAGCTCAGAGGGAGTCGATGCAAGAGCCGCAATTGCGGCAATTGTTGGAACTAGCTCGCCTGCCTCGGAAAGATCTGCTTGGATTCCCAAAATTTCGTTGGTGCCCCGCACCGTTAGCTGCTTGCCTTGATAGCTAACCTCCGCACCCATCTGCTGAAGCAGTTTTCTGAACTGATCGCCAACCTGGGTAGTGGTTTCTGGCCAGGGGATAGTGACCTCAGACTGCGTCACGACTGCTGCTGCAAGGAAGGGACCTGCATTGGAAAGATCCGGTTCAATCTCAACTTCAATACCGGAAATTTCTCCGCTTTCCACCTGCCAGCTAGTGGCACCAATCGCCCGAGCACTCACGCCTCGCTGGGCAAGGCAGACCAGAGTCATATCTATATGTGGAATTGACGGAACGCTTTCCCCGCTGTGGTTGATTATTAGCCCTTGTTCGTAGCGAGCGCCGGCCAGCAAAAGCCCAGAAACAAATTGTGAGGAGGCAGAAGCATCAATTGATAGCTCGCCACCTTCCACCTTGCCATTGGCGACTATGGAAAATGGCAAACCATCGCCATCTGCCTTGACTACTACGCCCAACTTGCGAAGCGAGTCGATGGTGGTCGCCATTGGTCTGCGCCGAGCTTGTGCGTCACCATCAAAAATGATTTCCCCGCTGGCCAGAGCCGCTAGTGGAGGAATGAAGCGCATCACCGTGCCGGCAAGTCCGCAATCAATCTTGCTGCCAGCAACCAGGTTTCCCGGAATAACCGTTAGTCGATTATCACTTCGTTCAAAACTGGTGCCCAAGGATTTCAGTGCTTCCAGCATCAGCTGGCTATCTCGTGAATAGAGGGGGTCCAGCAAAGTGGATGGTCGATTGGCAAGTGCTGAAAGCACCAGTTCGCGATTGGTTAGTGACTTTGATCCGGGTAGGCGAACGCTAGCCTTGAAGCCCTTTGCTTGCGGGGCAGACCAGCTGGCTATCGACACCTAACCAAGATACCCGCATCAGAGGCGAAGTTTCCGTTTTATCTCTGAGCCCATAGACTGCTTTTGATGAAAGATAAATCGGCAAAGCTAAAGAGTTTTGAAGAGCAGGCTTTGCCGCTAATGCCACAGCTATTTGGGGCAGCACTGCGTTGGACCAGGAATCCATCCGATGCGGAAGACCTCGTTCAAGAAACCTTTGCCAAGGCATATGCCGCTTGGGACAAATTTGAACAGGGCACCAATCTCAAAGCCTGGCTGTTTCGAATCATGACCAACACCCATATCAACCTCTATAACAAGCGCAGCAAAGACCAGGCCAAGACTGCCCTGGATGAGCTGGAGGACTGGCAGATCGGTGGCGGGGAGTCGCTGACATCGGTCACCACTCGCTCAGCCGAGGCGGTTGCTCTGGACAACATGCCGGCTTTAGTCATCCGAAACGCCATGGACCAGCTGCCAGAAGAGTTCCGGATGGTCGTCTACTACGCCGTCGTGGAGGGGCTTCCCTACGCGGAAATCGCCGAGGTGATGGACACCCCGGTGGGCACGGTAATGTCTAGGCTTCACCGCGGGAAGAAAATGCTTAGAAGTTTGTTGCATGAATACGCAGAGCAAGAGGGCTACAAGACCGAGGAGGTGCAGGAATGAAGCAGGTTGACTGCGAGGAAGTAAAGCGCAA
>CAZTLT010000006.1:0-22965 GCA_964614615.1 uncultured Aquiluna sp.
TTGACTGTGAGGCGGCTGAGTGGTCATACTTCTGGCAAATACGGGCTAAATACCCAAAAAGGGAGGTTATACAGTGGGTGCGTGTGCAACATGTGGGGGCAAGGCGGGATTTCTTGCAACCGAATGTGGGTCTTGTCAGAGTAAGCGAATCGCGGCTGAATCAAAGCAAGCAAGTGCGCAAAGAGAGGCTAGAGAAGCCGAACGCCAGGCACATATTGCAGCAGAGCACAGCCGGATCATCAATGATGTAAAAGCTGGATTTAAGTGTTACTTACATAAGACGGAATACATCAACGTAGATTCCGAAATTACCGGTGGTTCTTTCGAATTTGGCGAATATGACGATTCGAATGTGCGTCTTTCTGGTCTAGAAGGATGGAAAGTAGTCGGGCTTGTACCTCGGACTTTCGGAACGCTATTACAAAACACTTCAGGAATGAACTCTGTTTGGGCAGGTGGAATTGGTGGAATAGTTTCAGGCGCTTACGTGCTGATGGAATTAGAACTGACTCCATCCAATGTGAGCACACTCAGCTCAGAGATTGAAGAGTATCTTCAGGAGACTGTGCGTTAATTCTATTTGCTTTGTTTACCGGCTGCGAAGATTATGCTTCCAAGGCCCATAGCAACCCAATGAGAATAATTGTAAATAGCATCTGGTAAGTAGATGCCAAACCAGTCGTAGTAGACATCGACATCTTGCATGCCCATGATGTAGTCAAGTCCGCCCCACATGAAAAGCAATACTCCGAAACCTTGCACGTTTTTCTCCTTAATCAGACTATGAGTTATTGCATCGCTACTCTGTGAGATCAACACCTAGTTCTTCACACAAGTTAAACGCTTCAACAGAAGTATCAGTTGAAACTTGAACTCCTGCACCGCCAATCGAACGATTGAGGGCATTCATTTTTGCTTCTTGCACAGTTTTTGCTATTGGACCCCATTTAGGGTGGTCATCTAAAGCACCTGAAGTTAAGCCAACCATGGTGTACTCGCTACTTAAGCGATTCCAGTCCGCGTACCATTCTCCGAGAGCATTACTGAAAACAACCTTGTACTTGATGCAAGCTTTTGCAGCAATTGTTTTGTAGTCCTCGTCATCCCAAAGTGACGCATCTGATTCGGTTTCTCTGGCCGCAAGCTCTTCTGCACTCATTGACCCGGCAGAGCATCCCGCCAAAAAGATTAACGAGAGGATAACTGCGGCTAGCTTTGAGATCTTTGAATTCATATTTGTTTCCTCACTCGCGTAACTACTGGAAGTAAAAATATGGAGCGCCACTGGGAAAGTTGCGTTAGCAAAAAGGAAACCAGATGTTCAATTCATCGTCAATGAAATACTGGTCAATGAATGGTCATCACGAATTGTTGATTTAAAGTATATAAATTTGACCTAGAAAATAATCAGTGTGGCGAAATCGAAAAAGTTTGCCCTGTGTCATATTTATGCCATGAAAAAATTTGCCTGGTTGCTTCTAATACTTCCAATACTCACAGCTTGCTCTGGCTCAAACTCTGCCGATATTAAAGCCAGTAGCTACTACGAAGCCGTCGAACAAGTGTGGGATGGCCTAGATGCCTCTGCTAAAGCTTCGGTTTGCTCATTTATGGATGGCGAAAATGATGAAGGCGCATATTCGCTCATAAAGATAGGCCTGAAGTTCGATCTAGACATCAACATCGATGAAAATGCCGCTAAGTACGATGAAGCGATTGAATTGTTTGTTAGCGAGAAGTGCTAGAACTTTAGCTTTCAGAGGAATCATTCAACTTTTCATACTTGGTCGACCTATTCCTTTATGAAACCACAACCCTTTTCGAAGTACTCCCACTCGTTGTAGAACATTCCAGAGTTTCGAGTGTTGGTGTAATTAATAGCTTGTTCCTGGAGTCTGAAAAGATTTTGGTAAACGGCATTGTCGTTGTCATAAAGTGACGGTGCGTACTGTCCATCTAGGGGACTTACATAGGTGATCCAGTCATCAACTGGATCTGGATCGTAATAAGCAAGCTCCACCACAGCTGTCATCAGAGATTCGCGGGTGCCCTCCATGTATCCAGAACCCTTCATGATCTCAGCAACTTCGTCACAAACAACCTTGTTGGATGCACTCAATCCACCTGATGAACAACCCGACAATAGGGTCATGATCAAGACGAACACCGCTGTGATTGAAACTCTCTTCATGAAATGCCTTTCTTCAAGACTTATTCTTCTGCTTGTAACAGCCGGCCTGTCATAACCCAGCGAGTACTAGAGAACGACCAGACGGAACCTTTTTGAACGTACTTATAGTTATCAACGGCGTTCGCGCCTTGCGCGATTGCTTGTTCGGCCAGTCTTTCCTTCAGTATTTCTATGGAAATATTCTGGCGATCTGAAGTCACGGAACCCTCACCAACAACTTTTGCAGAGGCTATTTGGCCCTCTGTGAAGAAAATTCCCTTGAGTTCTGTGCCTTTGCGCCCAAATTTCTCAATCAATTTATACGTCCTTGGAGAGGAAGATAACTAGCTCTTGGCGACCTCCACCAAAAGATGGGAATTCTGCAGAAACGACACCTGTTACTTCCCAGCCTTCCTTTGCAAGGGCATTTAATGCTTCTTCTACTTTCTCGGGATTGAACTTTCCTCCGAAAGCGCGATCTTTCTGCGTCATAACCTTATAAATCTTCATGTTTCTCCCTTACCTAGATTAGAAATCAGCCTAATGCTGGGTTTGGTAAAAAGTAATGCTTTAGGTGAATCTGTAATGGCATATTGAAAAATATGACCATTCATTTCGAATGCACCATCTAGCCAAACCTTGGAGTGTTTCTGTTTTCAAAGGGATGATGTTCTACCCTTAAAGGAATCTAGCCAAAGGAGAACCCTATGGGTAACGCAATTTCCGTATGTTTAAAGAAGTATGCGACTTTTGAAGGACGAGCTAGCAGAAGCGAGTATTGGTTCTTCGCTCTGTTTTACATACTTGTTTCAATTGTGTCAGGTTTTGTTGAAGGAATAACAGGAATCATAGGTCTGAGTTACATACCTTTCTTCGCCTTTATCATTCCATCAATTGCTGTGGGTTGCCGCAGAATGCATGACGTTGGCCGTTCAGGTTGGTTTCAACTGATTCCAATTTACAATTTGATTCTGGCTTGTACTGCAAGTAATCCAGGCACAAATAAGTACGGAGATCTCTAAGCAAGTTAATCGTCAGGTCAATTAGAAGTTTTGGCCTTAGATAGGAGTAGTTGTAATGGGTTTGTTTGGTCCAAAAAAGTTGAAGGAAGAAGATTATTACTTCACATTAGACCATTTCTTCACCAGTAAACCCCAGGAAGACTATTCCCCCGAGTCATTTACCTTTAAGCATGCGTATATGACTTTTGTCTATTTGATGGCAAGAGATTGGTTTGGTGAAAACCCAGTTCCGATTCGCGAAGCATTAAAGCGATCAGAATTAGTTAACGCCGATGATTACTATTCTCCAAAAAGTAATGACGAAGTCGATTTTCTTGGAGAGCCGTCAGTCGATAGAAGTCTGATCAAATCGTATTCTCGCTTTGATGGATGCGAAAGAATAAGTTGGAGCTCATCAGGTATTGCTAAGAGATGGCAAAAAACTCTTGAAGGCAAGGGCGTAAATTTCCATGAAATGAAATCTCCTCAAAATCTTGAGTTGGACATCATCATGGGAAATTGGGTCCTTTTTGATGGGGAAACCGTGCTTCCCATTATTGGTGAGGCATGGAAGGACACCAAGACCGGAAAAGAATTTGTCTATTGGTTTATTGATGCGCTGGCACGCACACGTAAGACCTCGGTTCCGCCTTTGGAATATCCCTCACATCAATTCTTTTACCCAGAGCTGTTCCAGAGAGTTGGATATCTCAGTGAAACTGTTTTCCCATCTTCGATGGTTCGAATCAGAGATCGAAAGATGGAATTTGGCGTAAAGAATGATGAGCAGGTACCGAAAATTGCACTGAATGTGCAAACCGACTACTACGTCATGGGAATTGGCCAGGGAGAAAAAGAGCTCAACGTTCGTTACGACTGGGCCCCAGAAGCTACCCGTTACGGCTACATAATTGACGATCAGGTTCCCTTCGAAAGTGTTGATGAGATCGTGATTCAGTTGGTGAACGCACTTCCAAAGGTTGCCTCGATTTTGATGGATGGATTTGCTAATTGGTCGTTCAAAGAAGACATTAGTTTTCAAAGTGAATTGTTCACTGATTTAGATCTTTCCGATTCTGATAACCAAGACGTATTTGATATTGGATTAAACATTCCCGGACACGCTTATTGTGCCCTGGCATGGAAGAGCGTCATGTCATATGCACTGCTTGATGAATTGCAACGCAATGAAAAATTGATGAATAGTTTCGAAAACGTGATGTTTCACCGAGAAGGATTATTTAGAATCGCAAGCCAAGGCGTTGGTCCAGCATCGGTTCATGCTTTAAACACGCTTTATTTCAAGATCATTTCACAAGATGATGTAACGACTATTCCTGAACCTGCTCGTGAGAAAATTGAAGAGATAATCACCTATTTCACTCAGTACCCATTTGATCGCCAGGATGCCAACGCTTTTTCCAATCTTGCCTTACTTCAAACTGCATGGGGTAAGCACAAAGAAGCGCTTGCATCGGCAGATAAAGGAATAGCTCTATTTAGTTCAGAGCTGCAACAGAAACACGTAACTGAAATGTCTGGGGGAGGGCAGTTCTACCCAATCATCATTAAGTGGGAGCTCTACCTAACAAAGGCGCGAGTTTTGGTGTTGCTCGACAAACCTGAACAAGCCAAAGAGCCTCTTGTTTCACTGATTCGCGAAGCAAGAGCAATGAAATTCAGCGGACAAGAACTTGTAGATGCAGAGGGACTACTTAGTTCTTTATAGAAAAACTATGCCTCGTTTACTACTGCTGTCTTAACCCAGTAATCTCTAAATGTTCGCTGGTTTTTGGTGAAATAGAAAACAATTTCAACAACCACCCAAGCGATTGAAGCGATGCCTCCAGTTACAGCAGAAGCAATGCTGACAGAGATAGGAACCAAGCCTTCACGAATACCCATGTGTCCCCATGTTGCAGGACGTCCATTGGTAAAATTGATGGTTCTAAGTTTGAGAATCTTTTTTGCAGGTGTTTGACCTTCGCCCCACACAATAAATGACCAAATCAGCCAGCCGAGACCGAGGGTAATCACCATAAGTGTCGCATCCAGAACAATTGCACCTAGACGGTGTTGAAAAGACGCATATCGAAGATTGGGTTCAGGATTGTTCATAACTGGCTCTTGAGTCATGGAGAAAGAATACACCCACGATGATCGAAGGCATTTGCTTCAATTCAACAATGTTTAACTTCTAGTTGATCGGTATTCCAATTGTCTGGCAGAAGTCCTTGACCATTTGATATTCCTCAACTGCTTGCGGTTCGCCTTCGCGGAACACTGTTTCCATTGCTTGTTCAACCCCAAGTGCTGGCAACTTGCCTTCACTTCTGGCTAGCTCATTTCCCTCTTTTATACGCTCAAATCCAAAAATGTTGTTTCCTTCATTAAGCCAGTAGCACGCCCGGTTATAAGCATCACTTGAGTTTTCAGCAAAAGTAAGAGCTGCAAGCGGATTGGCATCGGCGTCCGATTCCATTTCGCTAGTTGATTCCGAACTCGAGGAACAACCAGCCAGAAACAGTGTTAAGAGAACTAGGGCTAAGAACTTTTTGAATGTGAACATGGCCAAAACAATAATGATCGAGGGTACGGATTAATGGTTATGGACCAGTCATATTTGAAGAATTATGTACGTAGAAAGCTAGAAACACGTGAATAGGTATAAGAATACGGTTCAAGCGCGTCCGCTATTCAATTGAGTGGGAGTTAAGGGTATGAAGAAGTTAATTGCTGTCCTAGTTGCGATTGCCATGGTGTTGACACCGCAAGCAGCATTTGCATCAACCAAGACCATCAAGTTAGCTAAGTTTGGGTCAGCCTCAATTGCAACGTCTATTACCTTGCCAGCTAAGAACTCCTGCAAAGAAATTCCATTTAAGTATGACTTGTCCGGAAACTATTCATGGCCATATGCCTTCACAAGTTTCGCACTAGAGACAAAAGCGGAGGACATGATAGGTAGAATAATTATTGAAGCGGGTAATGATTATGATGAAGATGGAAATGAATCATATGTCCCGCATAAAGGAAGTTCTTCAATCAAGGTCTGCCGCGAAGCTTGGGAAGATTTAGATGAGGATGGCAACGGTGATGAATACCTCGGAGTCAAAAAGGGAACTTACTATTTCGGATTTACGGTTACTCAGATTCGACCATTCAGAATGGATAGTTCAAAGACTATCGCCGTGACTTTCAAGTAAACCCATAGAAAACAATCGGAGGAGGTTGAATGGATATTGATTCAGGGACGAAGAAGTGTCCTTACTGCGCAGAAGACATTAAGGCAGAAGCGATCGCTTGCAGGTACTGCGGTCGGGACTTAGGAGTTAATGCACAAACTTCAGGCGGAACTTTCTCTGCAAGTCCACAATCAGTAGTTGCGCAGAAAGGTTCAATGGCTCTCTCTGTTTCAAGCTTGATTCTTGGAATCATTGCTTCAGTGATTGGATTAGTTGATCTCGGTCTAGTTCAAAATGGCACCTACGACTACATTTTGGACTCTGAAATTGGTCTCTTGGCTGTTCTAAGTTTCACCAGCCTTGGTTTGGGAATTGCTGCAAAAGTTAAGCAGCAACGCATCTCTGCGGGGGCACTAATTATTTCAATAATCGCTGTTCTGATCTTCTTGGCCTGCACCTCTTACTCTCAATATGCCTTTTAACAATGACCATTCTCTTCGGCATGTTTTCCCTGATGTTGTGAGAAGCAGAACGTAATCTCTGTATCAAGCCCAACAAAGGAGACCAGGAATGAGAAGCAAGATGAGTAAGAGACCTATATACATTCTTCTAGCAATCGTTTCCTTGTTGCTGGCTGGATGCTCAAGTTCAAGTGATTCATCTGATACATCTAGCGACTTGCTTGATTACTTCACTGAATCAGCAAATGTTTTGTCGGTTAAAGATGCAAGTTTGGGTTCTTGTCCTTCAGCAACCCTGGGTCAAATGGCAGATGCATTCATGACTAACCCGAGCTGGCGAGATTTTCCTTCAACAACCGGTAGCACAGTCGTTGAGCTAACAGGCGAAATTTCTTATGACGGATTACCAGCTGACGCTTTAATTCAGTTTGACTTAAGTGGCGGAAGTTTTGAAGCGGTATATCTGGGCATAAACAACGTTGATCAAAGTCGATTAGTGCTAAGCGCGTTGCTAACAAAGATGTGTGACGCCACGTACTAAACCGGTACTAAGGTTTGGATTCGCAGGCGATTCCGTCCCGATCTCGATCAAGTTTGTGAATGTCTCTTCCAAGAACGCGGATACGTGACATTCCAAGGTTGTAGATATCTGGGCAATCAAGGTCATACGCCGAAATTGGAACGCACTGATCATAATTAGGATCGCAGTTTCCTGTGGTCGCTGCAGATGAAGTTGGCGTCGCAGATGGCTTCACCGATGTGCCTGTCGAAAGTGATCTGGTTGGATCCAATCGAGACCCAGGGCACTTTCCCCACAATCCAATTTTCTGAGCTCTTGCTTTTTGAGCCGCCTTTAGCAACTGAGCCGAATACTTTCCTTTTTCGCCGTTGTAAAAATAGGGAGCAGCAGCTCCAATTTCAACCATCTTTAAATTTACATTTGTCTTGCCGACGAAGACGTAACGCAAAAGTCTTTTGTATTGGTCCATGTTTGCAGAGGCAGAATCTGATTCGAGGCGAATCGTCTTACCGAAAATTAATTTAGCTAAGGCTGCGGTTGATTCACTTGCATAACATTCTGAGGACATCGGTTCAGGGGTATCGATCTGCAGCAATCTGACATCTTCACCGGTATTGATTCGAATCGTGTCACCATCAGTAATTTTTAGAATCGTCTCTGCGTGACTGCTTGGAACTATGGCAAAGAGTCCAAGCGCTACCGACAAAAGAATTGCTATGCGTTTCATGCGGAAATGGTAAATGGGATGAGTTCAAATGACTGGTCATTTTCATTTGGACTTTGCTGAATCACTTAGGAAACAAACTTCATTCCTTGCGGAATTTTGAATCTATTCAAATCTTACAAAAAGTTACGAAACGATTTAATTGAAAAGTTAGTCAGGCGGTCATGACCAAAAAAGATCTTGTGCGTACTTCCCGCATGGTGTTAACTTCCCAGGTACTTCATAGAACTATCTGAGCGGGGGTTAAGAGATTGAGTGACAACTCTTTTTCGCTTGATACTGAGTTCTATGGAAGTGATGTACCGCTAAAGCATCCTCCAAGGCTTCTTTTTATTGCCGGATTGCTTTCGGTGTTAATGGGAACGCTAATCGGCGTTTACGGAATTGTTTCAGCCGGTACCGCCTCTAATTCACAGCAATACCTAGTGGGCGTTTCGGGGTATTTACTAACTGCGTTACTGCCCATCATCGTCTTGCAGATCATTCTGATGAAACATACAAGCGCTCTTGCGCTCAATCAAGAAGAACCGTACGACAGTTATGCAGGCGAGCAAATGCAGAATAACTTCCGAAAAGTTGTGCTGATCGGTTTGATTTCTGCCGGGCTTTCTATTTGGGTCTTTTTTCTACCAATAGCTGAAAAATTTGCCGCATGACTAATTCCAAAAGAATTCTAAGCACGATTATCGCTGGTGCACTCATGGCATTTACAACGGTATTCGGAATAACTCCTGCGCACGCGCAAATTGATGTGAGTTATCTGCAAACGTGCTTAAAGGAAGAGGGCTCGTCGCTAGACGTACTTGTACTGATGGATTCATCTCGGTCTTTAAGAGATGCAAAGCCTGAAGAAGCTAATGCACGTAAGGTTGATAAAGGCTCAGATCCTGAGGGAAAAAGAGGAAAAATTCTCACTAGTTCTCTAAAAATTCTTCGATCATTAGCTGAAGAGTCAGATAGAAAGTTCAACATAAGCTTACGAAACTTTGGCGATAACTCCGACCCTAAAGAATTAGCTGCACTGAAGGAACGTTGGGTGGAGTGGACAGGCGCTACATCAGACCAAGATTTATCAAAGTTTGTTCAAAACGCAGTTTATGCAGATAGCCCTGGAACACAATGGGCAAATGGTCTCATCACGGCAAAGGATCAGTTCAAAAAGAAAATTGGTGAGGCAACTTTAGCGGGTGTTAATAGTTGTTCAATTATGTTTTGGATTACAGATGGTGCTCCAACAGACTCAACAGATCCAATTTGTTCACCTAATGGCAATGCATCGATTAACTGGTTTCGTGAGAATAACATTCTTGTTCTAGGTGGCCTGCTAAAGCCACTTGAGCCATCAGAAGCTCAAAAGGCCTCTCAATTCGGTCCACTAGTCCGTGGTGAAACTTGTGGAAGAAATGAACCTGGCTGGACTAAAGGCGAAGTAATTGAGGCTAATGACATTAGCGACCTGGCATGGGGATTCGTTGGCTTGATTGCAAGCATCAAGAATTTGATCAATCTAAATGGAAACGGTTCAAGTTTTAATGTGGATCCGAGCACCTCTCACATTGAAATCTATACACGTAAGGCAGCAAGTAATTGGGAAATTAAGAAACCGGATGGAACTGTTTTCTGTTCAGCGTCAAATCCAGGCTCACGCTGTATTGTAAAAAATGATTCAGAGGTTGGAATCGTAACTGTCACAGTGTTGCCAGATAAGCCAATAGAGGCTGCAGGTGTATGGACAATTAGCCCAGGTGTAAACGCTGAGGACTTCCTTGTCTATGGTGGACTCAGCACGGCAAATGAAAAATCTCGAAGCACTAAGCCGAACTTGGTTATTTCTCAATTCTCGCCAGAAGCAGAAGAGGGCAAGGAAGCAAAATTCTTAGCTAGTTTGGTGAATCCAGACGGCTCAGCTTTTTCAACCAAGGGATTCAAGTCGATCACCATTTGTGCCAAAGTAGAAAGTTCTCAGGTTGACTCCTGCGAGAGTGGCAAAACCTCGGCTAACCTAACTGTCAAACCAAGTACAACGGATAAGAGTGTTTCATTTGAGGCCGTACTGGTTTCTGAAAAAGATCCTTCACGTCAATATCGGATCTCTGCGACTGCAAAAATCAATGTGATTCCAAGTGGTTTTTTCCCTAGTTTGGTTTGCGAAAAAGAGCCTTGCGTCCTAGCTAATTTGGCTAACAAGAATGCGAAGGCAACATCTAATTTGTTGGTAAAAGCTCCATCTTCGGGTGGGCAAGGTGGAACTGTCACGCTTCTTGGTTACACAATTCTTGCTGATCAAATAGATGGTCGTGGAGATGGTGGCTTCAAGTTTGAAGTACAAAAATCAAATGGCGAAGTAGTTAATTGGAACGATGAAAGCAAGACTCTTAACCCTGGTGAAAAGTTAACTTTGACTGTCTCAACGGATCTTGGTGGTTCGAGCGAAATTCAGGGTGTCCTGAAGTACAAGGTTTCAGCAAATGGACAAGAGATTGCTCGCCAGTTAGATTTTAAATTCAATGTTGGTGCTGCAAAGAATTGGCCAGTCCTTATTGGACTCATGCTTTTGGCTTACTTGATAACGGTTGGCCTGCCTTACGCCTTCTTATTGTGGTCGGCTCGTAGACGCGCAGTGCTTACGGTTGCAGACAATGAGTTTGCTTATCTAGAAGAGCCGGTAATCATCTCCGAAAGTGGCAAAGTTACATCAAAGGCGAGCAAAGTTGAGACTGCAATTGCATCTTCCTTAGACCCATCGCACGAAGGTCTCAAGTTTGAGCTAGTTGAGGATGGTGCACGCTCAGTCAGCATGGGCAACGTTCAAATTGAGGTAATTCCTCCAAAGTGGAATCCATTCGTTGAACCTGAAACGCATGTTTATGTGAGCGGGCATCACGTTCTCAGCACTTTCGGTGGGGCAGAATTCCTAGAGGATCGGGCTTTCTTCACTAGGTCACTAACTGGTGAAGCGGTTATCTATTTTGCATCTGAAGAAAACTTGGCACCTGTCGCAGCTGAAGTGGTTGAGTCATTGGAGCCAGCATCTAAATCGGAACTCTTTTCCTCGAGTGCAACTAAATCACAAAGTGAGGAAATCCTCATTAAGAGTGGCGATATCCACGCAACAGCTCTTTATCTAGTACCTCGTTATGGCAACCGTAAAAAGTCTCTTAGCGACGTGAACTCCAAGTTGAAGAGCACAATCGAAAGCGCAAATCTTAGTGTCCACATTTCTGAGCTACGCCAGAGCGTGCTGGATGCAGAATTGTTGAGGATTGAAGAGTTAAAGAAAGCTGAGCAAAATCAGTCTGCAAAAAAGCGAGATAGGAAAGTTTCAGAAGAAAAGAAAACAGAGTCACAAGCACCGGTGCAAAATGATGAAACATCTAGTCGATTTAGCATCTTTGAAGAAGAGATAAAGAGTGACCGTAAGAGTTTGTTCTCGGATGAGAATGACAACCCTGATTCAAATTCTGGGAAAAAACTATGGTAAAAATAACTAAGGAAGAGGGAAAGCCATGCTAACACCACTACTCATAATCGGATTAGGTGGATCGGGCGGAAAAACTATTCGGTCTATGAAGCAGGCACTCAATAGAAAGCTTGAAGCTGCTCGCTATGAAGGTGGCCTTCCAGCAGCATGGCAGTTTTTGCAGATTGACACTACTTACGACGGAATATCATTTCCAGCTCCCATGTTGCCATCTGATGAATTCCACTGCGTAGTACCAAGCGGGGCGGGTTTCTATGATGTTCTTAATAGCATCACAAACAGAGGAACAGTTTCAGATCAGCAGAAGATGCTCTCGGGGTGGGGCGTTCGCAACTCGGCGATTTCTATTCAGGCTGGTGCGGGACAGATTCGTGCAATCGGCCGACAAGTTGGTGTTGCAGACTCAGCGAAAACTTTGGAAGCAATCAAGAGTGCTATTTCTAAGATGCAGGCAGAAACGGCTATGGCAGAACTACGCGCTGTCGCAAAAGCTTTAGGAGCAGAATCACCAAAGAGTGACACCCCACAGGCATTTATCATTTCTTCACTTGCTGGTGGTTCGGGTGCAGGAATGTTTATGGATGTTTCAGAACTTCTTAAACGGGCAACCTCAAAAAACTGGGCGCAAGAAGCAATTTCATTTCTTTACACAGCCGAGGTTTTTAGCAGTATTGGTGCTGCAGGTAAGGATGTTGCAAAGAACTCTCTTGGTGCGATGAATGAGCTCATAGCAAGCAAGTGGGTAGGAATCTCAGAACGAAGCGAACTCTTGTATTCAAAGCTCGGCTTAACCTCTGGAAATAGTGCCGGCAAGCGAGAATATGGGTGCAAAGGAAACTTCCTTATTGGTGCCCGTAATGATCAAAATACAGATATCCGTGTCGGTGTTGATGGTGAAGGTATGGATGAAGTTTTCCTAACAGTCGGTGAAGCTTTGGCTGGGGCGATTTCAAATGATGATATTTCAGAGTTCCTTTACCAGCGTGCATTTGTAAACGTCACACAAACTGCTTCAGCGCTTGATATTTCTGGTCTTGCGCCGGAAGCGGTAAATGTAGACAACCCAACTTTAGCTGCGGCGGGAATTGGGTTCGGCCAAATGACATTGGGTGCGGATCGAATTGTTGATTATGTTGCGGACGCTATGGCTAAAGTTCAAATTGAAAAATTACTGTGGCCAGAGTTGGCCACTGCTCTTCTCAAGAATGGTGTATCTGTCAGGGAGTTAATCCAAGAGAAATCTGCACAAGTTTGGCCAAACTTCTTGGTTGATTCAGGTTTAGATGAGAGAGGTTCACAAAACCAAATTCTTGAGTCTCTACTTCCTGATCAATTACAAGAGCGAGTAAAGCAGTATGTTGCCGGACTAATTAAGAAGAATGTTTCCTCAACTCCAAAGTCACTCGCGACCTTTTCTAAGGCAATTTGGTCGGAGTGGGAGACTGAATCTGACACCTTCTTGAAAACTCTCAAGAATGAAATGGGCACCAAAGCAGAAAAGTGGGTCCCAGGGATACAAGACCGTTTGCGTGAACTAATAGCTAAAGAGTTGATGCTAAATGGCTACGCCGTTGTCACAAACTTAACAGAGCGGCTAAAGGAGGAACTTGAGGATCACGTCAAGCCGGAGCTATTAAGAGATCACACTGAATTTGCAAACGCTGTTGGTGGTTTTGATCAGCGTGCCTTCACCACACGAATGGGTGAAATCGCAGATGGTCTAACTGGAGTTAGCACTCAGAATGGTCCTTTTTTTGAGAAGCTAAGTTCTTCTCTCACTCGCGTACTGGAGTTTCAAGTTAATTCATATGTGAACAATCTTGCAGCATCTCTTGTTGAAGACATGTTGACATTCTTTGTCACGCCGCTCATTAGACAATTATCTGATGCGCGGGAAAGACTTCAGTCAGTTCCAAAGGCTGAACTTTTGCCAAGTGGTGCAAAGAATCCGTACAAGAACTTCCCTGATTGGGCGAGTGGAATTGTTCCGAATCGATACAAGTCTCGAACGATTGAGAGAATTTTGATCGATTTCACCGAATACGAATCTACGTATGAGTTTTATGCGAGCAAGGACTCAAACGGTGCTCCGCCATTTCAGCAGTCAGTAAGTTCTTCCCTACTTGGGAAGAAAATGAACCCAATGCCTGGTGACTCTAATGAGCAAACACTTATTACAGTCAGCAGCCAATGGATTACTAGCGTCAGAGATGCGCAGGGATCAATGGGTGCGGCAGTAAACAAATCTGATTGGAAGTTCCATACTGATCTTGCAGAGCTTTCTGAAAATAACCGACGTTGGTTGAAGAATGAGGACAGCTCATTTGGCAAGTTTACGGACATGTCAATCCGCACTTTTGTTAGCGCCGACAGTGAGAGTGCAAAGATTCGTTCAGAACGTGAAGCCAAATTTGTTAAAGAGTATGAGGCGATGCTCAAGATCGCTGCTCCGTTGGTTTTGTTGAATCCAAAAGCATCTGAACACGTTATAGCCGCAGCCGATGGTGGTAACGCATTAAGGATTTTGGTGGAGTCGAACAAAATACCTTTTGACATTAACTCGCCAGTTGGCCAATCATGTTCAGCAGTCCTGCAGCAGCGTGGCTATAACCCAAGTGATCCAGGATTTGCATCGAAGTGGTTTGATGCAGGCAGTAATGCTTCAGAAATGTTTGCATCTTCTACTCACATGGCATCATTGCCTGCATGGACCTTTGCTTCTCTAACTGAGCCAATTCTTGAGCAAGTGGCTCAATCTAAGAATAAGGTTCAAACTTGGGATCAATTCTGGGATGGGCGTCGATCACGACCACTTATCGAAGCCGTTCCCTTTGAAACTGAAATTCGCCGCTCGATTATTACAGGGTGGTTCGTTGCCACTCTCTTTGGTATGCGTAAAGTGGAATCAGTACCTGCTGGACGTACTGCGAAAATTTGGAACCCAACCTTGCAGGTACCGGGATGGAGTTCATTCCCTAGCCCATTGATTAGCACCCATGGCGTAGACACAAAGAGAGATTCATGGGTTCTTCCTCAATTACTGGTTTCAGCAGGAATCGCTCTTGCTGAGTTTGGTAAATCCGGAAGCGCAGAATTTATTCACGGCTACCGTTTACTAAAGTTCTTAGGCCGCGAAGTAACTACCGATTTTGAAGGCCGAGATCATTGGGATGGAAAAGGGTCTGGCGACATGCTTCCAACTGGAGTTCTTGCTCAATCACAATTCATAAAGGATTGGGTCGAGAATGGAACAAAACCTGCTGCAAATATGGAGCTATTGCCATTGCTTGAAAAGAACCTTGTTACAAGTTCAGATCGAGGTTCAGCATTGATCGCTTCAGTTGAAACTTTGCGTTCTGAGTACGCGAGCATTTGGGAGAGCAATCAAGCAACAGCCTGGAATGACATTTCAGAAACTTGGGAGCTTAGGGAAGATATCGATTTAGCTTTAAATGACATCGGAACATATGTGGCAGAGCTTCACATCACAACTGCGACTACAAGCGATTAACATCCATGGCTAAAAAGATTTGGGAGAGCGAAGCAGTATCGATCATCGTGCTGCCAAGTGGTGACCAAGGACGTGAGATTCTAAACTTAGCTCAAGATTGGTCTCGTTCTTGGTTACTGACGCCTGCATTGTGGATGTTAGCGGACGAGATTCCTGAGTTTGATGCTGAGAAAAGTATTGAATTACAAGTTCCTCCACGACTTACTGCCTATCTTTTGGGACGCGACGCCGAACAAAATTCTGTCAAAGATGAAGTAGACGTTTTCTGGACTCTTGGCTCTCAACCCTTCAAGACAATTCGATTTATTGCGGTAAGAACTGAGCAGGATTCAGCGTTGATGAAGAAAACATCAATTAATGCTCAAAGAGCAGCGCAGTTTATCCAGAGAGCAGTCCCGGAACCACGAGATAAATCTAGAAGCGAACTAACGGGCGCACTTTTTAGTAAATACAATTTGGTCATCGCACCCACAAATGAACGTGGCCTTCTAGATGGCGTCTTGAGTGAATTTTGGGACGCAAACCTAATCGCTGCTGCCGAAGATAGATCAACACCACTTTCTACTGACTCTTTTGTCAAAGTAGGTGAACGATTTACTGGATTTGCACTTGCGCATATCGCTACAACAGCTGGGCTTTGGGCGGGATTACCAATTAGTTCTGCCGAAATCAACAGTGAGAAAGTTCAAATGAAACTCGCACGATTGCAGCGCGTATTTGTGCGAGGAGTTACAAGCGATGCACTATCAGCAGATGTAGCGCATTGGGCGTTACAGAAACTCAATTACTCCGATACTAACTTTGAAATCAGTGCAGTTGAAGGCCAAAGCGTCTCAACAATTGCATCTGAGCGCCAAGAACACTTCATGAATGAGCTTGTTGAGTACATCATGAGAGGCCCTACCCCTGACGGCGATAATTTTCTATATGAGCCATATCAAGAATCACCATTCACTACCGCAAAGGTTCGTTGGTATATACGTTTATTGGAACGGATTGGGGATATGGGGTCTGGTCTTGCAGGTTTGCCACGATGGGCTGCAGCTTCTGCTGAATACAGAATTGATATGGCAATGGATGATGAAGCTGACGAGCAAACTTTGTACAAGGGGGTTCCAGAGCGCTTGGCACCACGCGTGAAGTTAGCCCCAATCGATGTATTGATTGCTTCACTTAAGCCGCGGTTGCCGATGCCAACTCCTGATTTGTGGAAACACATGCGAGAATCAATATCTTCTGCCATTGATGCTCCAACTAGTAACCATCCAGAAGTTTTGACTGATCCAAAGGATGGGAAGAAGCTGGTTTTTGCAACTGTTGATCAAGTGCTTCCTAACCCAGACGCATTATGGAGCGGTGAGAAATACAAAACAGGAACTGAGGTAGATCTCAAGTCGGTCGGATGGCTTGATGCCGAAGCCGCTTACCAAACGAGCACCAACATTTATAAGCGTATCGATGAGCTCGCACCCGGGATTGAAGACGCCCGCAGTCAGTTGTCCGAGACGCAGAAGCTTGTAAACGAGGCCAAGGTTGAACTTGGAATCGTTATTGAAGATCTTGATTTGATCCAAAAGGAACTCGCTTCTGATGAGCAAGATGCAAAAAAGTATAAGAGCAACCACACTCATAAGTTGCCACGTGCAGTTACGGATACCGCCAAGCGAAAGTCCGAAGGTGGTGTGTCAGGGAAGAAATCAAAGCCTACACATGGGTCAGAACTTCTTGATTTCCTAAATGAAGATGAGGAGAAGAAGGTTAGATTCTGGAAACGTATTTTCCGTCGCAAAGGCGGTAAGAAGAAATGAGTTTCTGGAAGAAGATGTTTGGAAAGAATGACCAGGAAATAGTCGAAGAAAACCTAGTTGTCGAGAACGAAGTTGAAGAATCCAACGCTGAGATAGATCCAAGCAATGAGATTGAGAATGAATTGGATGAGTTGGCTGACGACGAACTGGTCGAGTCATCGACTTTGGAAGAAGTGGCATCAAATTCAAGTGATGAAGAGGAGAGTCAATCGACTGAAGCAGTAGGCGATGACACAACTGCAATAGAGGAATCTCAGGAAGCCACGTCGGTCAGTGATGGATCAGCGAGTGTGGAATCAACGACTGAGGCAAAAGAAGAAATTACGATCCAAAGTGAAACCCTTGCAGCAGAAGAACTATTGAAAAAGGAACTTGAATCTGCCGAAGCAGCTGCCCTAAACGCGCAGTTGGAGATTGAAAAGCAAGAGTTCCTGGAAGATCTCTCAGTTCTAGACGGAAGAATCCTTCCTCAGCTTAAGGTCCCAGACTGGCGCGAGGAACTTGAATTTGTAAAGGAAAGATATGAGCCTTGCGATTTATCGGATCATATTGTGAAAGTCTCAAAGCGCAGGTTGACTGCGCGTCAGATTGATCATGAATTAGCTGAGAGTCGGCTAAACGCCTACTTGCGATATTTTGATAGAGCCTCACGCCGATTTAAGGACAAGATTGATGAGGATGCACTTCTTAACCAGGCACTTACAGACTTAACCGTTTGGAAAAATGAACAAGGAAAATCGGTTGCCTGGAAACTTGCAGACCGTGTAAATGAAGAAGTCGTAAAGGCGAAAAAGGCCGAAGAAAAGGCAACTTCTTTTGTTGAAAACAACATTGAATTTGTTAACCCCGCAGCGGTGAAGGTATACCGCGAATTTGCTCGACGTGCGTGGCTGATTCCAATAGTCACCTTATACATAACTTCGGTAGTTGGCTTAACTTACAATCGTTTTGAATGGATTATGAAGTTTCTTCCCTTCTTCAACCTGGGTCTTTCAAGTACAATTATCATGATTTCGGGTATCTCAGCCGGATTCTGGATCTCAAATCTTTGGAAGTATTCAAAGAATGTGGCAAGAATTCAAAAGAAGTTGGTAATTTTCAAGGCCGAGCATGAAGAGCAACATCAGAAGATTAAACATGCGGTAAAACAACACACTCGTTTAGCCCAACAACAACCATTGGTTGAGCCAATCCTGAACGTTCTCGCAAAGGCTTACCGCGTGCAGCTTCAATCAGATGTAAGTACTAGGGCTCAGGTGACAACCAATTTCGATCCTGCTGTTTTACCAGCTTGTGTGACATTAGCTAGGGCTGTTGATACGGATGAGTTTAAAATGATCCGATTGCGCCGCAGAGCCTTGCGTGTGCTCATGTCACCGGGTTGGCGAACAAATGGACTAGATGAGATTGCTCGCATTCATGCGGATAGTCGAATGCTAGATTCAAATTCATTATCACTGAAGAGTTTAGATACCGATTCAGTTGTAAGCGCTTCAAATGCCCAGAGATTGCTCACCGAGGCCTTCAGCAACACCTCGATCCATCATCGCGTGAGCAAGTCGCGACTTGTCCGCGCTATTAAGGATCTTCATAGTGAAGTTCTTGCAAATTGGGATTCCGATGAAAGACCTAAGGTCATGTCGATGCGCGACGATGGTTTTGACAAGATTGCTTTCCAATCAAGCTGGCTAGTTGATGAAGATGTTAGTGAAGACTGGATTGACTTTCTGATCGAGATTTTGGGTGACGAGACAGCACCATTTGGTGATTTCAATATCTTGGATAGGTCTTCAGAGCTTAATGATGCCAAGCTGATTAGCTCTGTTGCTGTGGTTCCGCACTATTTTGCTGATCGTGATTCTAAAGTAAAAATTGAGAAGTCAAAATCACAGGATGTTATGCCGATGGACATAGTTGTTAGAGTCGACGTAAGTCCATGGTCAAACCCTGCTGCTTTTGCAATATTTGCAGATGGGGCGTCAGTCTCATCAATTGGCGGCGATGACTCTGAAACTGTAGAGCGGAGAATGACCAGTGACTAAAGTAAAGAAACCAAAAGCTCCGAAAGCGCCAAAGAAAGCAAAGCCACAAAAAAGTGGAGCAAATGCGAAGTCAATTGAAGTTAATGTTCGCCTTCCAATTACCAAAGTTTCCCTTACGTCGCTTCTCTTGGCGTGCCTTATTGGTCTCATGGGTTACGCAGGCTACTTAGGAGTTAGCTCAATTTGGAAATTCACGCACCCGCAATTTAATGTTTCATTAGACGCACTTAAATCATTGGATTACATAGCTAGAGGGGTTTCAATCCCACCAATTCCAGGTCCACTCTTTAATACTCCAGACGCACCCACAAGTGAGGCTAAAGCAAATTACTTGAAAGCTGTAAATGAGTATGAAGTAGAATTTCGTACTCAGTATCCTCAGTCCAAACTTTTGAATCTCTCCGATAACGAATTGTTCAATATTGGAAATGCTTTCTGCGCTGCAAAGAAAGAGGCGATTGAAAAGTCCGGAGATTTCTCTAGGGAAGAGATTGTTGAAACTTTTCAGGCGACATTTGTATTGCGTTATCCGGGAATTGAAGGTCTTGGCGTGTACCTAGATGCAATAGCACAGAGGGCCTTCGATCAATTGTGCGGAGGTATTTAAGATGACATTCTTCGAAGCCGTAGCTAAGTGCTACCGAAAGTATTTTGTCTTTAAAGGACGTGCCTCTAGAGCTGAATACTGGTGGATTTTTGTGGCTGCCTTCCTCTTTGCGTGGCCATTACTTCTGGCAGAAACAAGTGAGGGAACCTGGTTTACGATTTTGAGCTTTGTTTATTTCATACTGACCGTGTCGGTTGTCATGCCTCTCATGGCTGCCTGGACTCGCAGAATGCATGATGTTGGTAAGTCCGGTTGGTCATGGCTGTTTATCTTCATACCAGTCGTAGGATTTATTCTTCTCATGAGATGGACAACGAAGGAGGGGTCTGCCGAAGCCAATAAGTATGGCGAACCAGACAATCATCCCTATGTCCACACTAATAAAGTCACTAGCGAAGCAAAGTAAAAGTGGCTGAGTACTGTCCATCATGCTTTGAAAAGGCAGATTTCCTTCACATCTGCGGTGAGTCAACTTCCGCGGGATCGTCAGGTGGGGAGTTAGCGGAGAGTGGACACTCTCTAACTTCAATAGTTTTGTGCGCGCCTTTGGTGGGCATACTTCTTGATTTCTTTCTTCCGCTACCCAGTTCGTTACTCACTTCAGCCTTAGTTGCTCTGCTTGCTTCTGCATTTGTTGGTTTTCTGTGGGTAGCAATCAAGTTTGATGGCAATAAGACTTTTAGGTTCTTTTTGCGAAATCTAAAGAATTTTGTCTACACGCCAAACATGCTGAAAATATTTGGATCCAATGGACAGAAGAACGTGCCTGCTAAATGGTTTGGCTTTGTTGCGCTGTCGACTGCAATCCAAATTTTCCTCTTTACGCCCGGAAATGCATCATTCATTGAATACTCAATAAGTAACAAGATAGAGAAGGAATCAGGGGTTAATCTTCAAGTCGATTGTCCAGGAACTCAGGTATTTCTCTATCGGGACACTATTGAATGCAGAGTCAAGACAGGAATCTTGGGAATCACGGTCCCTGCGCGGGTAACGCCTTCACCCATATTGGGAACATTCAAAGTCAAAGTTTCACTTTTGTAAATGCAATATCTCAGGAATCTGACTTGGTGGCTTACGGGCCTTACGACACTGATTGTTTTTGTCCTAGTCGTGCTTTTGAGCGAGATTCTTCAAGGTCAATTCTGGGATGTTCCGCGAACTGCAATTATCTGCGTCTATGGTGGAATTGTTCTAGGTTACCTAAACAAATTTAAGTATCTTCGTTTGGGTGAAACTCTAGTTCATGAAATCGGGCATGCTCAGATGGTTGCTTTGACTTTAGGACAGGTTTCATTTATCCGCGTTGAGAGAGACACGAGCGGTGTCACCTATCACCGCCAAGGTTTCATCTTTAGGCGTATTTCATCAGCATTAATATCTCTTTTTGGTCCGATTTCTAGTGCAGTTATCTTTGTGATTACAGCTAGGTTGGTGGCATCAGAACTCACTGCCTATTGGGCTCTGGGATTGGGTCTCTTTGTCACATTGATTTTGGTAACAACGGTTCGGAATTTATGGGGATGGATAACTGGTCTTGTCCTATTGGCAATTCTCTACCTAGTACTTGAAGCATCTGGGTACATTGAACCTCAGCTACTAAGTTCTTCAAACCTGGTTACATCCAACGAACTTCTCGTTAACGTGATTCTTGGCATCACAGCCTTTAATGTTGGGTCAGCATTACAGTACAGCGTTCAATGTCGAGTCCCAAGAAATCCAAATTCGGATGAACACAAATTCTCAAGAGCTCTATTTTTGCCATTAAGGGTAGGTGGTTCGCTTATACTTGTGATTCAGTTAGTTTTAGTTTGGATCGGGCTGAGTTATCTACTTGGATGGTCAAGCATCGTCGAAGTTGGGAGATGGATTTAAATGGGTCGCAACGTTTTTGATGAGGATGAAAACTATTGGTCTGAGCCAAAAGCAAAATCCATGTGGGACGACACCGATGAAGACGGTTTCCAAGAAGAAACGAAATCTCTAAAGTTTAATTTTCGATTAAATCCAAAAATTGTTGCCATATCTGTTGCAAGCATTTTGGGTGTAGTAACGCTTGCATCGGTTGTTCCGGGACTACTCGGTGGTGATGGCAAACCTAAGCCGGTTCCTACGGCAGTGGAAAGTTCTGCGCCAGCAGAGCCGATAACTGTGGATTTATACGCACAACCTAAGATGCTGCAGTCATTTATTGATAATTCACTTGCTTCGGCAGTAACTATTTTTTGCGGCAATGGCTCAGGTAGCGGTTGGGCAATCGATTTAAGTGATGATCCTTCAACTAATCGTGACGATTTATATACAACTGAAATCGTTACAAATAATCATGTAATTGAAGGTTGCGAATCTAGTGGTGTCACGATCAGCCTGATGGGTGACAAGGTTACGTATGAAGCGTATGTGTATACCTACGATCCAGGTAATGACTTAGCAATTTTGATCACGGATAAGTTCATACCACCTTTCGTCACTCTTCAACCTGGATACGAACCTAAAGTTGGCCAATGGGTTCTAGCGGTAGGAAGTCCTGGAGCAGGTGGAACCACTCTTGATGGAAGCATCACAACGGGCGCTGTGACAAATCTTCGTGATGGCTTCATTATTACTGACACCACAATCAATCCTGGAAATTCAGGCGGTCCATTACTGAATTCCGCCGGACAAGTTGTCGGAGTTGTAACTGCCAAGGTAATTCAAGACCGTGTCGAAGGAATTGGCATAGTGCAAGATGTAAAGAGAATTTGCGATCAATTAGATGGGTGTACAAAAAAGCAGATTTTGAAGTAATCAAGAAACAGATGTCAATCTAAAGGGGGAGTCATGAAGAAAGCGAAAGTGTCTGTAGCGTTAGCGGCAATTCTCACCATGAGTTCTTTAACCGCATGTGGCCAGACTTCCGACTCTTATGGTGATGCATGCCCAATTCTGCGGGTGAATTCAACCAGCATGGCGATAGTTATCTCTTCTGTTCCAACAGCAGCAGATTATGAAACAAGACGTGAAAACATTCAGAGAGCCCTAGTCAGCGTCGGTGCAACTTCACTTCAAGAGCTGAAAATGAACTGGAACGCAGACATGAACTCCGTCTTAGCTTTTTCAGGTTCCCTTAAGCCGCCAACTGGAAGTAAATACAAGCTAGTCGAGAAGTTACGTTCTAACGTAGCAAAATGGGATTGGACTTCCGTCAGTGACAGTGCTGAGGTTTCGGCAATAATGGCCGGCTTTGCTGACATTGATGAATCGTGCAGTAATTAGGTTTTAGACCACGGACCAAGGCATCTCAGCTAGGCAATAGTGGTCATAGTTCCTAAATGACCTCTCTACTAGAGCGTAAGTCTGTTAGTTCAGGTGCCTTGGCCGTAAAATTTGGGCTGTTGCCTGATATGGCGTGAACAACCCAAGGAGCCCTAATGTTTAAGTTATCTAAGGCCAAATTCCGCGCATCGTTAATCGTG
>CAZTLT010000007.1:0-22362 GCA_964614615.1 uncultured Aquiluna sp.
GGGGTACATCACGACTTTCGAACCTGGGCAGACTAACAATGTTAATCTAGTCACCATTACTATGCCGAGGTCTGCATGAGAAGAACCAAGCCCGAGCCAATCAGGGCCGCCCAGATACCCGAAAAAGCCACAGTCGATGGACTGGAGGCTAAGTGGGTGCCACGCTGGGAGGATAGCGGGGTCTATAGATTTGAAAATTCGGCCAAACGTGAGCAGATCTACTCGATAGATACTCCTCCCCCAACTGCCTCAGGTTCTTTGCACGTCGGACACGTCTTCAGCTATACCCACACCGATGTTGTTGCCAGATTCCAAAGAATGCGTGGAATGGACGTGTTTTATCCCATGGGGTGGGATGACAATGGTTTGCCCACGGAGCGCAGGGTTCAGAACTACTACGGTGTTCGTTGTGATCCCACGCTGCCATACCAAAAAGACTTTCAGCCACCTTATGAGGGTGGAGATAACAAGAGTTCAAAGGCAGCAGATCAATTACCGATTTCAAGACGCAACTTCATTGAGCTTTGCGAAAAGCTAACTGAGGAAGACGAAAAAGCTTTTGAAAACCTCTGGCGCACGCTAGGTCTCTCAGTTGACTGGCAACAGACCTACAGAACAATCTCTGCAGAAGCTCAACGAGTTTCCCAGGCTGCCTTTCTAAACAATCTTGCCCGTGGTGAGGCGTATCAGTCACTTGCACCGACTTTGTGGGATGTCACATTTAGAACTGCCGTTGCGCAGGCAGAGCTAGAAGATCGCGAGGTGCCAGGCGCATATCATCGCGTTGCCTTCGATGGCCCGAACGGCAAAATCTTTATAGAAACAACTAGGCCGGAACTAATTCCAGCCTGCGTTGCCTTGGTTGCGCATCCAGATGATGAAAGGTATCGCGACCTATTTGGCAAAACAGCCAAGACTCCTTTGTTCGGTGTAGAGGTGCCGATTGTTTCTCACCGACTTGCCCAAAAAGATAAGGGTTCTGGCATCGCCATGATTTGTACCTTCGGAGACGTCACTGACGTCATCTGGTGGAGAGAGTTGAACCTACCCAACAGAGCCATCATTGGTTTTGATGGTCGAATCGTTTCTCAGGCGCCGGACGTGATTGAGAGTTCAAAGAATCCAGGTCTCTTCGCGGAACTTGCCGGAAAAACCGTATTCTCTGCCAAAGAAATCGTCGTGCAGGCTCTGAAGGACTCAGGTGACTTAGTCGGTGAGCCAAAACCAATCTCTCATCCAGTGAAGTTCTTTGAAAAGGGCGATAAGCCACTTGAAATCGTCTCTACCCGTCAGTGGTACATCTCAAACGGTGGCAAGGACAAGGCGCTTGCGGAGCGACTGATTACCAAGGGAAGACAGCTAGAGTTTCACCCCGCTTTCATGCGAGTTCGTCTAGAGGATTGGATAAATGGCCTCAATGGCGATTGGTTGATTTCACGCCAAAGATTCTTTGGCGTTCCGATTCCGGTCTGGTATGAAGTCGATGAAGATGGCAATCCTGACTTTGATAAAAGAATTGTTCCGAGTCTCGATCAGTTGCCGGTGGATCCCAGCAGCGCGGTTCCGAACGGCTACCAAGAAGAGCAGCGGGGAAAACCTAATGGATTTGTTGGTGAGCTTGACATCATGGACACCTGGGCCACTTCCTCACTCACACCTCAACTTGCTGGCGGTTGGCTAGCGGATGATGAGAAATTCAAGAAGGTTTTTCCTTTCGACCTAAGGCCGCAAGGCCAAGACATTATTCGCACTTGGCTGTTTTCGACACTGCTCAGGAGTGAATTGGAACATGGCGCACTGCCATGGAAAAATGCCGCAATTTCTGGCTGGATTCTGGATCCGGATCGAAAGAAGATGTCTAAGTCCAAGGGAAATGTGGTCGTCCCCAACGAATTGCTCGAGACCCATGGTTCAGATGCCGTTCGTTACTGGGCCGCATCCGCTCGACTTGGCACTGATGCTGCATTTGACGAAGGTCAAATGAAGATCGGCCGAAGGCTCGCGAACAAACTACTTAACGCCGGAAGATTTGCCTTGAGCTTTGAATTGCCGGTAGGTGTTGGTGAAGTAACTAACCCGATAGACCAAGCGATGTTGGCAAACCTTCGCGAAGTGGTCGAGATTGCCACCAAAGCATTCGAAAACTACGACCACACGAAGGCACTGGAGACCACCGAGACTTTCTTCTGGACCTTTACAGATGATTACCTCGAACTGGTCAAAGAGCGTGCCTATGCTTCAGGAGGCCAGTCGCCTCAGGAAGTTGGTTCAGCGGTGTTGGCGCTGCGCCAAGCACTTGCAATCCTTGTGCGCCTATTCGCTCCATTTATTCCATTCGCTGCCGAAGAAGTATGGAGCTGGTGGCAAGAAGGCAGTGTTCACAATTCGGCTTGGCCAGTGACTGCTGAAATTCCATTCACGGACTCATCGCTTATGACAACGACCAGCAGTGCGCTAATTCTTATTCGCAAGTCCAAGTCCGATGCAAAACTTTCTATGAAAGCTGAGATTGAAACAGCTTCGCTCGCCGGGCCGGAGCAGCTTGGGCTGATCAAGGACGACTTGATGGCGGTTGGAAAGATAAGGGAACTTAAGCTAAGTGTTGCAGGGGATTTGCAGCTATCGAACCTGAAGTTTGTTCCAGAACAATAGCATTGTTCCATGACCAACCCATTACTCGCGCCCTCTGCCCTCGAAAACGAACTGCCAGATTTTAAAAATCTCCTTGACGAGCACTATCTACCAGCCTTCGAAAATGGTGTAGCTGAACAAAACAGAGAGATTGCCGCGATTCTTGCACAACCGGATGTAACTTTCGAAAACACAGTTGTTGCGATGGAGAGGTCAGGGCAGCTTTTAGCAGCGATGCTAAATGTCTTTTATAACAAAGCATCCAGCGATACCAATGATGACTTGCAAGCACTAGAAGCAGTGATTGGTCCAAAACTTGCCGCACACCTGGACAGCATTCATCTCAACCCGGAACTTTTTGAGCGCCTGACTTATCTCGAAAGTAGGGCAGCGAACCTTGAATTAGATGCCGAGAGCGAACGGCTGCTAGAGAAGTATTTAGAAGATTTCAGATTTGCCGGCGCGGCGCTGTCTTCGGATGCTCGCAAAAAAGTCGCCAGCATCAATGAGCGCCTAAGCAGCCTGGAAGCCGAGTTCGATAAACGCCTGCTGGCAGACTCCAATGAGCTTGCTCTTGAACTACCTGATGCAAGCCGATTAGCAGGCTTGAGCGAAGATGAAATCCAATCGCTTGCACAGGCGGCGAAGGACCGTGGAAAGTCCGGCTTTGTTATTCCATTGCTCAACTACTCAGGTCACCCCCTGCTGGCAAATCTCCAGGATCGCGCCTTGCGCCAAGAGATCTTAGAAAGAACGCTCTCTAGGGGCTCTAGAGGGAACAGCAATGACACGTCCGAACTCATTCGGGAGATGGTTGAGCTCAGAAATCAAAAAGCAGCGCTCTTTGGCTACTCAACTTACGCCGAATACGTTCTAACCCAGCAGACGGCTAAATCTCCGAAGCGGGTGCATGAAGTCCTTCGAAAGATTGCTCCCCTAGCCAAGAGAAACGCCGAGCGGGAGGCGAAGGAGCTGGGTGCGCTTATGCAAAAGGAAATCGGTAGCAGCGATCTGAGGGCCTGGGACTGGGATCGTTACACCGAGCAACTGCGCACTCAGCGCTACTCGATCGACACTTCTGTTCTCAAACCCTACTTCGAACTTTGGCAAGTATTAGAAAAGGGAGTTTTCTTCGCTGCCAGTGGCCTTTACGGGCTTTCCTTTAGAAGACGTGAGGACCTAGTTGCCTATCATCCTGACGCTCGGGTGTATCAGGTTGATTTTGAGGATGGCAGCAGGTGTGGTCTCTACATTTTCGATCCATATGCCAGACCCTCCAAGCGCGGTGGGGCGTGGATGAACAACTTGGTTGATCAATCTCACTTGCTAGGCAAACTACCGATTGTTGTAAACAACATGAACATCCCAAAGCCAGCCGAGGGAAATCCAGCATTCATGACATTGGATGAAGTAAAGACGCTATTTCATGAATTTGGTCACACCCTGCATGGATTGTTATCGAACGTCCACTATCCCCGTTTTTCTGGAACCAATGTCGAACGAGACTTTGTCGAGTTTCCTTCCCAAGTGAATGAGATGTGGATGCTGTGGCCCGAAGTTTTGCAAAACTACGCAATTCATCACGAGACCAAAGAGCCACTCTCCCTGGACTGGGTTGAAAAATTGCAATCGAGCGAGAGTTTCAACCAAGGCTACGAAACAACCCACTACCTGCAGGCAGCAATTCTTGATCTTGCTCTGCACGAAAACCAAAAACTACCTGAGGACTTAGCTGACTTTGAGGTCCAGTCAATTAAGGACTACGGTCTCCAATTTGAACCAGTGCCAACTAGGTATCGAACAAACTACTTCGCACACATTTTTGCCGGCGGCTATTCAGCTGGCTACTACGGCTATATCTGGTCCGAAGTTCTAGACGCAGAAAGTGTCGATTGGTTCAGGGCTAATGGTGGCTTCAAAAGAGAAAACGGGCAGCGGTTTTCGGATGCTCTACTATCCCGAGGAGGGTCAAAGGATTCGATGACACTAGTTCGAGAGCTTCTCGGAAGAGACCCTGAGATTACTCCGCTAATGAGACGACGAGGCTTAATCTAGGTTTTTGCTAGGCAAGCAGGTAAGCACGTCCGTCACCAAAGCTTGGAAAGAGCAGTTTCTTCGCGCTCAATATGGGCCAGTTTTTGAGATTTCAGCTTTACTTCTGCCGCTTAGGCAGTTTTGTCTTTTAGCCGCTGCTTAATTGGTTGAATTTGCGGCATTGATTTGGAAAGGACAACCTCGGCTGTAATCACAACTCTGCCCTGGGTTACTGATCCAGGAAGCTCAAACATTATTGGGTTTAGCAGCTCCTCCAGGATTGCGCGCAATCCACGTGCACCGGTTTCTCGCTCAACTGCCTGATCGGCAATTAGCTCGACGGCTGCCGGTTCAAACTCCAACTCGAATCCGTCCAGCTCAAACATCCTTTGATACTGCTTGATGAGTGCGTTCTTTGGTTCGGTAAGGATAGAAATCAATGCTGACTTATCGAGTTGATCGACAGTTGCAATGACTGGTAGGCGTCCGATGAATTCCGGAATAAGACCAAACTTCCGCAGGTCCTCTGGTTGAACTTGCCTGAAGACGTTCGAGTCGTCACTCTTTTCTTTTAGCGGTGAGCCGAAGCCAATTCCCTTTTTCCCAGTTCTTTCCCCAACGATTGTCTCCAGACCTGCAAAAGCTCCGGCCACGATGAACAATACGTTGGTGGTGTCAATTTGGATAAATTCCTGCTGCGGGTGCTTTCTTCCTCCCTGCGGGGGTACTGATGCAACCGTTCCCTCCAAAATCTTTAACAGCGCCTGCTGAACACCCTCACCGGAAACATCTCTTGTGATTGATGGATTTTCAGCTTTTCTGGAAATTTTGTCGATTTCATCGATGTAGACAATTCCAGTTTCAGCTCGACGAGGATCATAATCTGCCGCTTGCAGAAGTTTCAAAAGAATGTTCTCGACATCTTCCCCGACATAGCCCGCTTCGGTCAGAGCTGTGGCATCCGCAACGGCAAATGGGACGTTGAGACGCTTAGCAAGAATTTGTGCCAGGTAAGTTTTTCCACAACCGGTGGGGCCAATCATCAAGATGTTGCTTTTTGCTAGCTCGATGTCATCTTGCGATTTCCCAGCTGGGCTTAGCGTCCCAGCTGCGCGAATACGCTTGTAGTGGTTGTATACCGCGACGGATAGTTGTTTTTTTGCTCCGTCTTGCCCAATCACATACTCATCCAAAAAGGCTTTGATTTCCTTTGGAGTTGGAAGATCTAATGACTCAGTCTGGGCGCGAGCTTGGTTACCTAGTTCTTCTTCAATGATTTCATTGCATAACTCGATGCATTCATCGCAGATGTAAACCGAAGGGCCTGCAATTAGTTTGCGCACCTGCTTTTGGCTTTTGCCGCAGAATGTGCACTTCAGCAGATCACTGGTCTCGCTCAGGGTCATGTCTAAACCCTATATCTGATACCAGACAAGGCTTTCGCCATTTAGCGGGTTTTAGGCCTTTCGAGTGGTTAAAACCTGGTCAATCAGGCCATATTCCAAAGCTTCTTGTGCCGTGAGAATCTTGTCGCGGTCGATGTCCTTGTTGACTTGCTCAATCGACTTGCCAGAGTGCTTAGCAAGAGTCTCCTCTAGCCACACGCGCATACGCATGATCTCCTTGGCCTGAATTTCGATATCAGACGCTTGGCCCTGACCGCCGCCACCAGTGGCTGGCTGGTGAATCAAGACTCGAGCATTTGGAAGTGCAAGACGCTTGCCTTTGGTTCCGGCAGCTAGTAACACGGCAGCCGCAGATGCTGCCTGTCCAAGGCAAACCGTTTGTATCTGTGGCTTGATGTACTGCATGGTGTCATAGATTGCGGTTAGGGCAGTAAAGGATCCACCTGGTGAGTTGATGTACATCGTTATATCACGATCGGGATCCTGGGATTCCAGCACGAGTAGCTGCGCCATGATGTCGTCGGCCGATGCGTCATCCACCTGAACACCCAGGAAAACAATGCGATCTTCGAAAAGCTTGGTGTAAGGGTTGTGACGCTTGAAGCCGTAGGAGGTTCTCTCCTCGAACTCGGGCAAGATGTAACGAGCTTGTGGCAATTGAACTCTGCCTGCTTGCGATTCCATGTAGCTCATTGCTTATGCCTTTCCTACGCCAGTTGACCTGGTGGCAAACTGCTGAATGTGATCAATAAATCCGTACTCCAAGGCCTCTTCGGCAGTGAACCAACGATCGCGGTCACCATCTTGCATTATCTGCTCAACGCTCTTGCCAGTTTGCTGCGCAGTCAACGTGGCGAGCTGTCGCTTCATCGACATAATCAATTCCGCCTGAGTTTGAATGTCGGAGGCAGTGCCGCCAAATCCACCCAGTGGTTGGTGCAGCAAGACTCTGGTGTTTGGAGTGGCATATCGCTTACCTTTTGTTCCGCTTGACAGCAGGAACTGACCCATTGAGGCGGCCATGCCGATACCCACAGTCACGATGTCGTTCGGTACATACTGCATGGTGTCGTAAATCGCCATACCAGCAGTGATTGAACCGCCCGGAGAATTTATGTAGAAGTAGATGTCTTTTTCAGAATCTTCGGCTGCGAGCAGCAAAATCTTGGCGCAAATTTCATTAGCGTTCTCATCTCGAACCTCGCTACCCAACCAAACAATTCGGTCCTTAAGCAGGCGATCGAAAACGTTATTGCGCTCCATGGCAGATGCGGACATCGATACTCCTTAGCTAACGAAAATAACCCTAGCTAGGCCAATGGGGCTTTTTGGTGCGTGTTCGCCTTAGGCGTTAGGCCTGGTATTCAACCTTTTTACCGTTGGAATCGGTGATATCGGCATTAGCGACCAAGAAATCAACCGCCTTACGGCGTGCCAACTCGGAAACATAGGCAGGTACTTGGCCAGCGTTAGAAATCTGCTTGATGAACTCGTTTGGGTCCATGCCATAGCTGGAGGCCATGAGAGCTAGGTAATCAATCAATTCCTTGTCTTGGACCTTGATGTCTTCAGCCTTCGCAACTGCATCCAAAATGAGTCTGGTTTGGAAGTTCTTTTCTGCCTCTTCCGTAACTTCTTTACGGTGAACATCGTCCTGCAGTCTGCCCTCACCCTCCAAGTGAGAGTGCACCTCTCGCTCGATAGCAACCTGCGAAGTCGGAATTTTGGCTTCTGCCACCAGCTGGTCGACAATCTTGTCTCGAGCCTGGAGCACTTGCTTTCGGGCCAGTTGCTTTTCAATTCTCTTTTCAAGATCGACTTTGAGTTCAGACAAAGTGTCAAACTCACTCGCGAGCTGGGCGAACTCATCAGTTAGTTCTGGGAGTTCGCGCTCTTTTACCGCCTTCAGAGTTACGGAAACTTCGGCTTCCTTGCCAGCAAACTCTCCACCAACCAATTTTGAGCGGAATGTTGTGGACTCACCTGCAGTGAGGGTGTCGAGCGCCTCATCGATGCCATCTAGTAATTGGTTTGAACCAATTTCGTAGGAAATGTCATTGGCTGTATCAATCAGCTTTCCATCCATGCTGGCACTGAGGTCGATTGTCGTGAAGTCACCTTTTTTAGCAGCGCGCTCAACAGTTTTCAAAGTTCCAAATCTTGCTCGCAATGCATCCAGTTCGGTTTCGACATCTAATTGAGCAACTTTGACCGGCTCCACGCTGACTTTCATGCCCTTGTAGTTAGGCAGGTTAAACTCGGGCTCCACCTCAACTTCAAGCTCAACGACCAACTCTTTATCTAGTTCCTTTGAACTAGGCGCGGACTTGATGTCAGCTTGCGGAGTGTCCAGTGGTCGAAGATTGTTCTGCTTTAGAGCATCTCGGTAGAAAGTATCGAGACCCTCATTAATTGCCTGAGCAATAATTGCGTCTTTACCAACCCGCTGGTCCAGCACTTGCGAAGGAACTTTCCCCTTGCGAAAACCTGGGATGTTGACCTGCTGTGCGACGGACTTGTATGCGCGCTCTAGGGCCGGCTTGAATCCTGTTTGATCCACAGTGATTGTTAGCTTGACGCGAGTTGGGTTAATTCGCTTTACATCAGTCTTCAATGGGTCCGCCTTAGCTATGTCCTTCTGGTCGGGATGACAGGATTTGAACCTGCAACCCCCTGTACCCAAAACAGGTGCGCTACCAAATTGCGCTACATCCCGGAGGTTGTTGCAACCCTTGAGTTGCGAACTGGAACACTCTACCCCATAGAATGGTGTCGCGTCCAACGCTTCGCGAGTGTAGCTCAATGGTAGAGCCTCAGTCTTCCAAACTGATTACGCGGGTTCGATTCCCGTCACTCGCTCTGATACCTCCAGTAGGTCCCGCTTTATGACCTCCATCGCCCTTTTTCCCTCTGGTGATGGGATCAGCGGATAAACGTGCATTCCACCTCTTTGATAATCCAGTTTTACATCTACCCCGTCTGAGCGCAGCTTCTCAGCTAGCAAAATCAAATCCGGATAAAACAGTTCATAGTCCCCGGCAAACAAAGTAGTTGGAGGCAGTCCCCGCATGCTGCTTCTGAGCGGACTAACTTCCTTTCTTTGCCAAGACCCCACACCAGACCAAATGGTTGCTATGTATCGCAAGGCATTTGCGCTTAGCCATGGGTCACGTTTTTCATAACTGCTAGTCGACTCCGCGAATTCGGAGTCAACCCAAGGCGAAATCAAAATCAATTTAGAAATAAACTGCCACCCTGATTGAGCCACTGCTAAGGCAAGTCCTCCGCCGGCTGAGTCGCCCATGAGAACTACGGAGCCTGCACCAGCGACTCTTTGTTCGATTTTCTTCAGTAGCTGCAGGGCATCATCAACTTTGTATCGCGGTGAAAGTCCATAGCACACAACTACAAACTTGCTGCTGGTCTCTCTAGCCAACTCGGTAATGAGACTCCAGTGCTGGGTGGCAATTGGCTGGACATAGCCACCACCGTGGAGATAAACAACCGTTCGCTCGAAGCGCTCTGGAACTACGGAATAAACAGAAAATCCATCGACAATCTCATGTTGCAGTTCGAGCTTACGCAATTGCTTGCTGGTTGGTTTTGCTGGTGCTCGAGGCGGCTGCCCAATCTTGGCGAGCCCTAGTTTTCGGCGAAGCAGAAAGTAAAGCCAGACCACTCGCATTACCGGGCTCATTTTTGACACCTGGGGCAGAAGTAAAGTTTGCGAGCAGTGAGAATTTCCATAACCACCTTGGCTGAACATTCTCGACATCGCTCCCCCGCCCTTTTATAAACGTAGTAGCGATCAGCCAGATCAGGTTTTCCTTTTAGATAACCATCGCGAGTTAGCATCATTCCCGTTCTCACCCCGATTGGCATTAGCCTCTGAGCATCTAACCAAATTGATTCGAGCAATTCTTTCGGTGCCTTTTTGCCGGGAACATAAGGGTTGAGTCTGGCCCTGTAAAGCAGCTCGGCCCGATAAACATTTCCCACTCCAGCAATTACGGATTGATTCATTAGTAGTTCAGCAATTGGTCGGGAGCTGCTGTGCGCGCGATCAACAAATCGCTCTAAGTTTTTTCCTGCTTGGTCTTTTGAAAGTGGGTCGGGACCTAATTTCCTAAGGGTCTCCTGCAACTGATGTTCGTCAATCACCTCGCACGCTGTTGGGCCCCGTAAATCAGCTAGTTGATTGGGAATCAAGAATCTTGCCCTAACCTCGCCAACCGGTTCCGGTGGTGATGCAAGAAAGTGTTGGAAGCTCCACTTGCCGTAGATCCCTAGGTGAATTCGGACAATGGCTTTGCCAAAGTGCAAAAACATCTGTTTGCCGTGAGCCTTGGCCTCAACCAATTTCTTTCCGCTTACCAAATCGGCCTGGGTGAAACGCCCCTGCGGCGAGGAAACTCTGACTTTCTTGCCAGAGAACTCTTTGTTGAAACTATTTGCGATTCGATGAACGGTGTGGCCCTCAGGCATTTTTAGTAGATGACCTCACCGGTTTGCTCAAACTTCGCAATTTTGCCGATTCGACGGACATGTCGCTCATCACCGGAGAATGGTCGATCGATGAAAATCTTGATTAGCTCCAGCACTTGCTCTTGAGAATGTTGGCGAGCGCCGACGGCGGCAACATTGGCGTCGTTGTGGTCCCTGGCTAATGCGGCAGTGTCGGCATTCCAAATCAGGGCGGCTCGAATCCCCTTTACCTTGTTGGCAGCTATCTGTTCACCATTTCCACTGCCACCCAAGACAATCCCCAAAGCAGCGATCCCAGTAGCGCTGTCCGACATAACCGCTTGGGCTGCCGAGATGCAGAATCCTGGGTAGTCATCCAAAGCGTCGTAAACCTTTGGTCCGTGATCAATCAGTTCATGACCCAAAGCAGAGAGCTCTCTGACCAAGAAGGCACTGAGCTCCATTCCGGCGTGATCGGTGGCTATGTGAATGCGCATGAGGGCTCCTTCGCTTCTCCACCAACAATAGCCCCGGCTGCCCTCTAAATTTCCCGTTGGCTAGCTCCCCTAGGCTAGAGCGGCCAAAACAAATGGAGCAATAAATGCCAGGTGAGAACCTAACCAGAGTCGAAGCCCAAGCAAGAGCAGCAAACCTTAGCGTTGAAAGCTACTTGGTGGAGCTTGACCTCACAGACGATGCCAAAACTTTCGGCTCAAAGACCACTGTTCACTTCTCCGCCAGCGCGGGCAGTGAGACCTTTATAGATGCCATAACTGACTCCGTGCAGTCAATCTCTCTCAATGGCCTTGCCCTCGATCCCAAGACCCACTCCGACAACATTCGGATTCTGCTTCCTAACTTGCAAGCAAAGAATGTGTTGGTGGTTGAGGCGCGAGGCAAATACTCAAATTCAGGTGAAGGACTACACCGCTTTGTTGATCCGGTAGACAATGAGGTATACCTCTATACCCAGTTCGAAGTGCCGGACTCTCGCCGCATGTTTGCAGTTTTTGAACAGCCTGATTTGAAGGCAACCTTCGAGTTTCACATCACTGCAAGCTCAAACTGGCGAGTTATATCTAACTCCCCTACCCCACACCCGCTTTCGTTAGGCCATGGTAAATCAATCTGGAAGTTTGCTCCGACCCCGCGCATATCTAGCTACATCACTGCATTGATAGCCGGGCCTTACAAGGTCTGGACTGATGAGCTCACATCGTCGGATGGCAGAAAGATTCCACTTGGGGTTTTCTGCCGAGGCTCCCTGGCTCAATACATGGATGCCGATTACATCTTTGAAAAGACCAAGGCAGGTTTTGAGTTCTTTGAAAATCTCTTCGACTACCCATATCCATTTGAGAAGTATGACCAGCTGTGGGTGCCTGACTTTAATGCCGGTGCAATGGAGAATGCGGGGGCTGTAACTTTCACCGAGAACTATGTCTTTCGCTCTGCGGTGACCGATGCAACTAGGGAGCGACGAGTTGTGACAATTTTGCATGAACTCGCGCACATGTGGTTCGGAGACCTAGTCACCATGCGTTGGTGGAACGACCTATGGCTGAATGAGTCTTTTGCCGAATACGTCTCTACATTGGCTACCGCTGAAACCAGCGAATGGAAAGAAGCCTGGACAACTTTCGCAGCGCTGGAGAAGAATTGGGCCTACCGTCAAGATCAGCTTCCCTCCACTCACCCAATCGTTGCCACGATCAATGATCTAGAAGATGTTCAGGTCAACTTCGATGGCATTACCTATGCCAAGGGAGCATCGGTACTCAAGCAGTTGGTGGCATGGGTTGGCCGGGATGCCTTCTTCCGAGGGGTGGCTAGTTACTTCAAAAAGCACCAGTGGAAAAACACCGAGCTGAGCGACTTGTTAGTTGAGCTTGAGAAGGAAAGCGGAAGGGAGCTAGCGAGCTGGTCGAAGCTTTGGCTAGAGACTGCCGGAGTGAATACCCTCAAGCCCAGAATTGAAAGCAAGGACGGCCTGATCAGCTCATTTGTGATTGAACAAACAGTGCAGGAAGGTCACGATTACCTAAGACCCCATCGGATGGCAGTGGGGCTATTTGAATTGGCCGCTGGAAAGTTGCAGCGCATCGAAAGCATCGAATTGGATGTTGCTGGAAAAGAAACCATCGTTGAGAAGCTGGTAGGCAAAAAATTGCCAGATTTAGTTTTGCTAAATGACGAGGATCTGGCCTACGCAAAAATTCGCCTGGACGACGCCTCTAGAAAAGTAGCTCTCGCAAACCTGTCGGGAATCGAGGATTCACTGGCCCGAACCCTGGTCTGGACGGCAGCCTGGGACGCCACCAGAGATGGCGAAGCACCCGCTAGCGAGTTTGTGAAACTGGTGCTTGACCACATTGCAAATGAAACTGAGTCCACCACCGTCACGACGCTCCTGCGGCAGCTAATAACAACAGGTGTGCTGTACATAAAAGAAACAAACAGAGAAAAGGTATTGGGCGAAATTGCCGATGGCCTGATTACGCTGACTGAATCCGCCAAGCCGGGCGGCGACAAGCAACTGCAATTTGCCAAGTTTGTTCCGCAATTTGCCAGAACCCCTGACCAGATGAGCTGGCTAGAGGAAGTTCTGAGCGGCAGCAAAAAGATAGCTGGTTTGCAAGTGGACCAAGACTTGCGCTGGGAACTACTAACCGGTCTAGTAATTGGTGGAAAAGCTGGCGAAAAGGAAATTGCGGCAGAGCTTGCCAAGGACAACACAGCGAATGGTCAGAAGTTTGCCGCCGCGTGCCGGGCAGCTATGCCAACCGCTGATGCGAAAAGCGCCGCTTGGCACACCCTCACTGAAACCGAGGAATACAGCAACACGCTAGTCAATAGCGCATCCCTGGCATTCGGTCGGGTCAATGACCTGTCGCTGCTGGTCCCATACGCCGACAAATATCACGACGTTGCGCTTAAGATCTGGAACACTCGGTCCTATCACATAGCCGAGTATCTTTTAATTAACCTCTATCCCGTGCAGCTGGCCAGTCAGGAGCTGGCAGAAAAAACTAAAGCACTGATCGACAAGCCAGAAATCAAAGAGAAACCGGCGCTTAGGCGAATCCTGGTCGAGAATCTAGCTGGTCTTGAGCGCGGATTGAAAGCGCAAAAGGTGGACAACTAGTGGAGATTACTGAATTTCTGCAGCAGTGGTCCATTCCAATCCACATCCTGGTGGTGTTGATTGTTGCCCTTATTGCCAAGGCAATTTTATCTGCCGCAACAAGAAGAGTAGTCAAAACCGTTATCGGCGGAGTCAGCAAAGTGCAACGAGTCGACGTCGACATTGTCTTGGCCGAACAAAGACTGGCGGCTAGAACAAAAACTATCGCGAGTGTTTTAGATAACTTTGCAACCTGGGTGATAACCATTACAGCAATCGTGATGGTGCTGAGTGAATTGGGTGTCAATGTTGGTGCCCTGATTGCTGTGTCAACAGTGGTCGGAGCTGCCATTGGCTTTGGTGCTCAAACGCTGGTCAAAGATCTAATCAGTGGTTTATTTATAGTTTTTGAAGATCAATATGGTGTGGGTGACCGAGTTCAACTAGATGGTGTAACTGGAGTAGTTGAGCGGGTCGGACTGCGCGTCACAGAGGTGCGCGATGAAGATTCGGTTTTGTGGTTTATTCGAAACGGCGAAATTCTAAAAGTCGGAAACTTCTCCCAAGAAAAGAAGCGCGGCAGGCGCAAAGCTAAGTAAGTGCAGACTTTCTTCGACAGAGTTGGCGGCGAAGCAGTTTTCCAAAAGCTCGCCTCCGAGTTTTATCGCGGTGTGAGCAGTGACCCCCTACTAAGCCCGCTGTACCCACCCGATGACATGGCTGGGGCAGAACGCCGCCTTCGGATGTTCTTAGAGCAGTACTGGGGTGGGCCTGATACTTATCAGCGTGAGCGAGGACACCCCAGACTCAGAATGCGCCACGCACAATTTCCTATCGGACCCAAGGCGCGAGACGCGTGGCTCAGTCACATGCGAGTGGCAGTGGATTCCCTGAAGTTATCACAGTCAGATGATGCTGAGCTATGGGACTATTTGCAGCGGGCTGCCCACGCGATGCTCAACACTTTTGAAAACTAGGCGACCTTGAAGCTTTGCTTTGCCATCACGTGGCCATAGCTTGAAGTTAGCCGCACCCAGCCGTTAGTTCGAAAAACTTTGATCTCTTCATCTTTTTGCATAAAGCCCAACCCAGCCATTGCAAAGGCGCAACCACCAGGCAAATTAAATTCCAAACTCACGGTTTTGCCCCAAATGCCCAGGCGAACTCTGGCAGCAATGGCACTTCCAACGCTGGTCGGAAGACTTTTGGCAACTTCCTCAATGCCATCTTTAGCCCACTTAGTAATTTGCTCTTGCGAAACAACTCCAAACTCCTCCCAGCCTTGCCGAGGAGGCGTTACGCCAGTCCAAGCAGCTCTGGCAGTGTCTTTTGGAAGTTTTAGTTCGCTGGTTCCATCTGAGATTCTCTCAAGCACATCGGCAATGGAATAACTGGAATCCAACTCACCAGTTGCTGCCAGTCTGATGGTTCTCAGCCCCAGAATGGTTGGACCGTCACTCAGTAGTGAGCCCGAATATATTGGCGATACGTAGCAGGCAAGTACATCGCCAAAGGCGCGAAACTTTACGACAGCGTCATCGTCAAGCCGTTTAGCCCGCAGCAGAAAAGACTGCAAATCACCCACATCACGGGGGTCCGGGAATCTAAGAGTCTGCATTAGAAAACTAAACTAGTCGGAAAGAGGCGGTTAAATGCTTGAACCCATTATCCCAGCTGATCCAATAGCTGACTTAGTCGATGTCCTAAACCTTAAACCTTTACCAGACGGCAATTATTTGGGCCGAACTCAATGGATGCCTCATGGCCGAGTATTTGGCGGCCAAGTGCTGGCTCAGTCACTAATTGCAGCCATGAAAACAGTCGAACCGGATAGACCTGTCCACTCTCTGCACAGCTACTTCCTAAGGCCTGGAGACATTCATAAGGAAATAGCTTTTGAAGTTGAAAACCTGCGCGATGGCAAAAGCTTTAGTGCCAGACGAGTAAAAGCTTTGCAAGATGGCAAACCAATCTTTGTCCTAAGTTGTTCTTTTCAGCTACCAGCTGCTGGCGTTGAACACCAAGAAAAAATGCCAGAGAATTTGCCAGACCCTAAGTCACTACCATCTGCCAGCGATTTGCTGTCGAAGTTTGACCACCCCGCCACCAATTACTGGTCCAAGGCCAGGCCTTTTGATTTGCGTCACGTTACCGAACCGGTCTACCTGCGTCCCGCCAAAGAACAAGTTGCGCAGCAACTGATTTGGTTCAAGGCCATAAAGCCACTTCCGAGCGACCTGGCAACGCAAACCGCGGCCCTTGCCTATGCCTCCGATTACACGATCCTGGAGTCGATTTTGAAAAAGCACAATCTCAGTTGGGCTCATCCAGGACTCAACACTGCAAGTTTGGATCATGCTCTTTGGTTTCATGCTCGACCCAACGTGAATGATTGGATGCTCTACGTTCAACATTCGCCAGCTGCTCAGTCAGGCCGAGGTTTAGCCTTTGGGTCAATCTTTGCCAGGACCGGCGAGCTGTTGGCATCAGTTGCCCAAGAGGGCATGGTGCGGGTACCTGAGTTTCGTTAGTCGCGCGTAAGTCTTCGATAGGCCGAGCGATGCGGCTTGGCAGCTTCTGGGCCCAAGCGCTCAACCTTGTTTTCCTCATACGCTTGGAAGTTACCCTCGAACCAATACCAGCGGTCGGGAGTTTCGTCATCACCTTCGTAGGCCAAAATATGGGTCGCCACTCGGTCAAGGAACCAGCGATCGTGAGTAATCACTACTGCGCAGCCTGGAAACTCAAGCAGGGCATTTTCCAGCGATGCAAGTGTTTCCACGTCAAGATCGTTGGTCGGCTCATCCAGCAGCAAAAGATTTCCGCCCTGCTTCAAGGTAAGTGCAAGATTTAATCGGTTTCGCTCACCACCGGAAAGCACGCCGGCCTTCTTTTGTTGGTCGCCGCCTTTAAAGCCAAATGCTGCGACGTAGGCTCTGGATGGCATCTCCACCTGACCTACTTGGATGTGGTCGAGTCCATCAGAAACAACTTCCCAGAGAGTTTTCTGCGGATCAATGCCAGCACGGTTTTGATCAACGTATGAAATCTTGACTGTCTCGCCAATCTTCAGATCACCGCCATCGAGCTTTTCGAGCCCAGTGATGCACTTGAAAAGTGTTGACTTACCAACTCCGTTTGGACCGATAATTCCAACGATTCCGTTTCTTGGCAGGCTGAAGGATAGGTCTGTAAACAGAGCTCTACCCTCGAAGCCCTTGCTGATTTTCTTAGCCTCAATCACGACGTCACCAAGACGAGGCCCTGGTGGTATTTGAATTTCCTCAAAGTCGAGCTTGCGAGTTTTATCGGCCTCCGCTGCCATCTCTTCATAGCGGGCCAAACGTGCCTTGGACTTAGTTTGCTTTGCCTTCGGGCTGGAGCGAACCCACTCCAACTCATCCTTTAAGCGCTTTTGCAGCTTTGCATCTTTTTTGCCCTGCACTTCAAGGCGCTCAGCTTTCTTTTCCAAATAGGTCGAGTAATTACCCTCGTAGGGGTATGCGCGGCCCCGGTCGAGCTCCAAAATCCAACCGGCGACATTGTCCAGGAAATAGCGATCGTGTGTCACTGCTAAGACGGCACCCGGATATTTCGCTAGGTGCTGTTCCAGCCACAAAACGCTCTCAGCGTCAAGATGGTTGGTTGGCTCATCCAGCAGCAGTAGATCTGGCTTCTGTAGAAGCAATTTGCACAACGCAACTCTTCTTCGCTCACCACCTGATAAAACATTTACCGGGGTGTCAGAGGGAGGACAGCGAAGAGCGTCCATCGCCTGCTCTAGTTGATTTTCTAAGTTCCAGCCATCGGCAGCATCGATCTGCTCTTGCAGAGTTCCCATCTCCGCTAAAAGAGAGTCATAATCCGCTGCCGGGTCTGCCAAGGCAGCGCTGATTTCGTTGAATCGATCGATCTTGCCCTTGAGTTCAGCTACCGCTTCTTCGACGTTTCCTAAGACTGATTTTGATTCATCCAGCGGTGGCTCCTGCAACAGGATTCCAACGGTGTAACCCTCAGCCAGACGCGCTTCACCATTGGAGGCTGTTTCTAGTCCGGCCATAATCTTTAGCACGGTTGACTTTCCAGCACCGTTGGGACCGACTACTCCGATTTTCGCACCCGGTAAAAAAGCCAAAGTCACGTCATCCAGGATGACCTTGTCTCCATGCGCTTTACGCGCCTTAATCATTTGATAAATGAATTCAGCCACTTGTAATCGATTCCTGAGATATGGAAGAAGCTCTCTTCGCCAACTGCTGAGGGATAGTTTATCCCCTGCGGTGTAATGGAGTTACTAAGTGCAGAAGGCGAAGAGAGCCCACGGGATCGATGGTTAGGGGGCCGCTTGATCCCGTCGGAGGCTAGGCGGGTTGAAGTTCTGCCTCCGATTCCTCTTCCGCGATAGCGGTTCGCTCAAAACTGGATGTGCCAAAAGTCAAGTCATGGCCGATGGCATCGGCATCAATCTCGACGCTGGTGCCGCTGCGCTCGCCGTTATCCCAGTCGCGGATGCGAAGTCTTCCTTGCACGATTACGCGATCGCCTTTGGCCAGTGAGGCTCCGGCATTGCTGGCTAGTTTGCGAAAAGCTGAAATGGTAAACCAGTTGGTTTCTCCCGTGATCCAAGTCTTACTCTCCTGGTCAAACTTGCGATAACTACTTGCCAGTCGAAAACTGATTACGGTCAGCCCGTTTTCTGTTACTACCTGTCGCGGGGTGGTAGCGATTAGCCCGCGAACACTCACCTGCTCTGTCATGAGATCCCTTCCTGTTGTTTGGCATAGTTTGCGCTTAATGCCAAATCCGCAACAGGGGGTCAGTTAAATCTGTGGATAACTATTTCAAGAGGTGGGAAAACTTAGTTCTTACCTTGGCAACCTTTGGCGCCACCACTGCCACGCAGTAGCCTTGATTTGGGTTCTTGGCAAAAAAGTCCTGGTGATATTCCTCGGCTCGATAGAACGGACCCAGTTCTGTAACTTCGGTCACTATGCCATTGCCCCAAATGGCCTTGGCTCGCTCAATCGAGTTTTCAAACAGTTGTTTTTGCTGTGCATCTGAATAAAACATGGCTGAGCGATACTGCGTCCCAACATCATTGCCTTGTCGGTTGAGCTGGGTTGGGTCATGCAGAGTAAAGAAGATGTCAAGAATTTGCTCTGAGCTGATAACGGATGTATCAAATTCAATTGAAACAACCTCGGCATGCCCGGTGTTCCCCTCGCAAACTTGTTCGTAGCTTGGATTGGCCTTACTTCCTCCGGTATAGCCGCAGGTGATGTCGCTAATGCCCGCAAATTGGCTGTAGGCAGAGTCGAGGCACCAAAAACAGCCGCCGCCGAGTACAAATTTCTCCATGGCAATCTAAACTTTCTATTCATGCGGTTTGTTCCGCAAAACCGGAAGGTATGGCAAAGCCTAATTGAGTCATAAAAACCCCGCCCTGGGTGTTCTGTTTGCCCTTTCCGCAGCCATATTGTTCGGCCTCAACGCGTCAACCACCAAGGTGGTTATTGGCTCCGGTATCTCTGCTGAGCAGGTTGTATTCATTAGATCTTTGTTTACTGGCGGCATCGCACTTAGCTGGGTGCTGCTCACAAGCCCAAAAGCCTTGAAAGTTCCAATTCGAATGATTCCAAGACTGCTACTGCTGGGAGTAATCGGCGTGGGCCTGTTGCAGTGGAGCTATTCGCAAGCGGTCTTTTATCTGCCAATCGGAATAGCACTCTTGCTTGAATACACGGCTGTCTTGTGGGTACCAATAATTGCACTGCTTATTTTTAGAGAGAAAGTCAAGAAGCAAATCTGGCTTGGGGCCGCTCTCGTGTTGGGTGGTTTAGCGGTAGTGGCCCAGATATGGGACAGCGAATTAAATGCTCTCGGAGTCTTCTATGCGTTTTTAGCAGCAGGTGCGCTGACAGTCCACTTGATTACCGGTGAGCGAATTCAAAGAACCCTTCCCACCAACGTCACCCTGGCCTATGGCATGAGCATCGCAACCTTGTTCTTTTTGCCCCTTGCAAACATTGGAGAGCTTGACTTTTCTCTATTGGGGTCGTCCATAAATCTTGAGGGAAATCTTTCGGCCGTTGATCTACCGCTTTGGATGGCGTTGACTTTCATGGGTATCTTCGGAAGTTTCTTGCCGATGGCTCTTACCTACCTGGCGCTCAGAAATTTATCGGCAACTCTCGTAGGGGTTGTGGCAACGGCGGAAACAATCTTGGCTGCACTATTCGCACTGCTGTGGCTCGGTGAGCAGATTTCACTCACTCAGTTCCTTGGCAGTATCGTGGTCATTGCAGGTATCTTGCTGGCTCAAACAGCAAGAGAATCGAAAAATGAAAAGGTGGTCGAGTAAATGGCAACGGTTGAGCTGACGCTAGAGACTTTTGAGAACACGATTGCCAAAGAGGGCATCACGTTTGTTGATTTCTGGGCAGAGTGGTGCGGGCCCTGTCGAATGTTTGGCCCAATTTTTGAAAAAGCCTCCGATGAGAACCCAGGCATTACCTTTGGCAAAGTTGATACTGAAGCGCAACAGGAACTTGCCGGCATGGCGGGCATTACCTCTATCCCAACTCTGATGATCTTTCGCGACGGAATTTTGCTTTTCAACCAGCCCGGTGCCCTGCCCGGACCCGCCTTAGATGAGCTAATTCGCAAAGTCAAAGAGCTAGACATGGATCAGGTTCGAGCCGAAATTGCCAAGGAGTCTGGCAACTAAATGCGCAACAACTCTCTAGCGATGCTTGGCACCATCGCTGCAGTTGGAGTTTTGGCCTGGTGGATAGGTTTCTTTGACCCAACCACATGCACCCCCGGTAATGAACAAGCAGGTTGGACCTCCTGCGAGGCAATCGCCCAGGAGAGAACCGTTGCTCTTTGGCTGCTGGTTGCAGTGGTAGTGGTAGCCAGTTTGGTTTGGCTATTTAGGAAACGGAAATAACTTCACCGACTGGTTTATAGGCAAGCTCGGGAAAAGCATGCTGAACGGCCGGATGCGTTACAACACCCTCGTGAGCATTTAGTCCCAGTGCCAGCGCTGTGTCATCCTGCAAGGCTTTTTTCCAACCTTTGCTTGCAATTGCAAGAACGTAGGGAAGAGTTGCGTTGGTCAGAGCAACTGTAGAAGTTGCTGGTACCGCTCCTGGCATGTTTGCAACGCAGTAGTAAATACTCTGATGAACTAAAAAAGTTGGATCATCATGCGTGGTTGGACGCGAACCCTCGAAGCAACCTCCCTGGTCAATTGCTATGTCAACCAAGACCGAGCCGGCTTTCATGGTCTTGACCATTTGATCAGTGACTAGTTTGGGTGCTTTTTCACCTGGAATCAAAACAGAACCAATCACTAAGTCTGCGTCTTTGAGCTGATTGGAAATCTCATAGGAGGTGGAGACCCGAGTCTGAACACCCGGCAGCATGTTTTCAATTTCGCGAAGCCTTGGCAGTGATAAATCAATTACAACTACATCCGCACCCATACCGTGCGAAACGCGCGCTGCCTCGGTGCCTGCCACCCCTCCACCGATCACTACTACTTTGGCTCTTGGCGTGCCTGGCACTCCTCCCATAAGAAGTCCTCTGCCACCCATAGTTTTCATTAATTGGTTTGCTCCAATTTGAGCACTTAGTCTTCCGGCAACTTCGCTCATCGGCTGCAAAAGCGGAAGCATCCGATTGGGCAGCTGAACAGTTTCATATGCAATGGCAGTAGTGCCAGATTTCAAGATGGCGTCTGTGCAGTCCTTAGATGCGGCAAGGTGAAGATAGGTAAAGAGTGTTTGACCTTTGCGCATTCTTTGATACTCAGCTGCGATTGGCTCTTTTACTTTGACGATCATTTCGGCAGTTGACCAAACCGCTTCCGCATCCTTGGCGATCTCCGCCCCTGCCGCCTGATAGTCGGCATCGCTGAATCCTGATCCAACGCCGGCAGTGGTTTCGATTAGTACCTTGTGACCCCGATTGACTAGCTCCTGAGCCCCAGCCGGGGTCATGGCCACTCGATTTTCGTTGTTCTTAATTTCTTTTGGGACTCCGACCAGCACTGCTATCTCCTTAGTCAAAACTTGCTTGATTCTGTCGCTATCTGCGGAGAAAATCACTAATTGACGAAGATAATTCGAACAACTAGCGTTGTAAGCCTAGGTAATTCGAAGAAACTGAGATATGCAATGCCAACATCGAAGAAAGTTCAACCTGTAGAGCTAGATCAGCAAGACCGTCAGATGCTGCAGATTCTTTCCAGCAATGGCCGAATCTCCAATGCGGATTTGGCAGCAGCCCTGGACCTTGCCCCCTCCACCACCCTGATGCGCCTGCGTCGATTGATGGAGCAGGGGGTCATTCAATCCTTCAGTGCTGACATATCTCCTAGTGCAATCGGCCTTGAACTGCAGGCGCTCATCTCCGTCACGCTGCGAGCTGGCGCAAGAGCTAACCTTGCTGACTTTATGAAGACCATGCGGGAGCATCCGCAAGTTGTCCAAGTTTTCTTCCTTGGCGGGCAAGAGGATTTTATGGTCCATGTGGCAGTCAAGGATTCTGATGAAGTTCGAGAGTTCGTCTTAGAGCAACTAAGCAACAATCCGGTAGTTGCCAACACCAGGACCAACCTGGTGTTCGACCATTTTCATAAGGGCCCAATTAGCTAGAGTGGTCGGCGGAGCAAAGGAGCCGCGAGTTGACCTCTGAGAT
>CAZTLT010000008.1:0-21016 GCA_964614615.1 uncultured Aquiluna sp.
GCAGCTGACTCTTAATCAGCGGGTTCCGGGTTCGAGTCCCGGGGGGCGTACTCGGAAGCCTAGAAGTACCTCGACCAGAGTTTCGCCAGATTTTCATCATTTCTTGTTTTGTTACCACTCAGCCAAAGACCATCTTCTTGGGTTCCATCGATGTAGTTGAGTTCACTAATTCCAGGCAAGCGCTTGACTTTCGTTCCTATGCGTCGGCTTTGAACAAACCACCAGAGATCGTCGGTGTACAAAGAGAGTTCTTTATAGGCATCTGTGTCAAGAACGTCCGGGTGGAAATGTTCAGCTTTGAATAGAGTGCCTGCTCCAGAAGTAGCAAGGAAGTTAACCTCTGGCCCGTCACCCAGCGAGTAGTTCTTTTCCCAGCTCTCATAAGGCGCAGGTCGACCATCTTCCAAATACTTCACTTTATGGACTCTGTTCGCAATTATGCAGTCAGGATTTAGCTGATGCTGAATCATCAACCTTAGAGTCAGGTCGGTCGGATAAATCAGGTCGTCATCAAAAGTAATTATCGGTAAATCTGGATTTTTGCTCAGAATGGGTAGAAGCTTCTTGCCCGGCCCGAGGTCTTCAGAAATATGGACTTCAAAGGATGGAGAATCGATGATCTCTTTGGCGGTCTTGGGTAGTGACTCAAAATCGGACTGTGTTAGGACCAAATAGATTTTTTTTGGAATCAGTCGCTGATTGAGGATTGATTTGAGTGAGCTGGCAAGAGTTTGAAGCCGAGCACCGTAGCTGGTCAATGCAATGACATGGTCCCAGTTCACATCGTGCAAAGCTGGCGAGGATGGAAGAAATTGACTAACCAACGTTCCGGTGGTTGAGGCCCTAAGGTATTTCAGTTCTGAAAGCGTTCTTTGGTGCTGAGTGGTCGCCTTTGTTCCAAGATTTCTAGCCATTCTCACCAGATACGCCAAAATTGCGAGTTGAAGCCCAATGATGGCAACAAGAAGGAAAGTTTCAATCATATTAAATACTCATTTGGTCGGTTAATAATTCAGTGTAGGCGTCACCCGCTAGATTTTTGCATTGGCGTGAGTGATTTTGGAAACGCTAGGCTGGACTCAGGTTTATGCAAAGTTTAGGAATTTATGCCCACCCTAATAGCTCTCGAGCCGAAAAAATTTGAGCCCTATGTCCGAGCAATTGAAGAAGCTGGTGGTCAGCTTGCTGAACTGACCGATGAGGTTGAAGCCTTGATTTGGACTGATTACTCAAGGCCAGATTTGCTGGCTGAAGCGATTGCCTCTCATCCAAATCTAAAGTGGGTTCAGCTTCCCTTTGCGGGGGTTGATGCCTTTAGTTCGATTATCAGCTCAGCCAGATCCATAACTTTCACCAGTGCCAAGCGTTCTTACTCCGAGCCAGTGGCGGAGCACGCTCTGACTCTCTGTTTAGCCCTTGGCCGAATCTTGCCTGAGCGTATTCGGGCAAATAGTTGGGGAAAGAAATACGCGGATTCTCTTTTTGATGAGGATTTGTTGATCGTCGGGGGTGGGGGGATTGCGCAACAGCTTGTTTTGTTGCTCGAACCGTTTCGAACAAAAGTCACTGTAATTCGAAAGCGCACGGCCGAGCCTTTTACTCAGACAATGTTCTCTAATGTGCTTGGCCTTGATGCCCTAGAAGAACAGCTATCGAAGGCAAGGTTTGTGGTTATCGCTTGCGCTTTGACTGACGAAACCAGATTTCTGTTTGACTCGGACCTACTATCAAAGATGCGCAAGGATGCCTATTTGGTAAACGTAGCTCGCGGTGAAATAGTAAATCAGGATGACTTGGTGCATGCTCTCAGAAATCAGCTGATAGCGGGGGCTGCGACAGATGTGACTTACCCAGAACCTCTTCCGGACGGACATCCGATGTGGGATATAGATAATCTCATAATCACCCCGCACACTGCAGATACGATGCCCATCGTCACAAAACTGTTTGCGCAACGGCTACGGGAAAACGTTAGGGCTTATATTGCAGGCGAGAAACTGGTTGGGTTGGTTAGCGCAGAATTGGGCTATTGATGGATCTTCAAACCTGGTTTCTATACACGCTGGCTGCGGTAGGACTATCTCTTACACCGGGTCCTAATGGATTGCTTGCGCTAACCCACGGCGCACTTTACGGAACCAGAAAGACTATCTTCACTATTTTGGGTGGATCCTTAGGGTTTGCCACTGTTGTTGGTTTTTCAATGTTCGGAATCGGTGCTCTGCTTGCCGCCAATGTTGGTTTGCTGGTTGTCTTGAAATGGCTTGGGGGAGCGTACCTGGTCTTTTTAGGAATTCAGGTATGGCGTTCTCCAGCGCTTGCTGAGTCTAGAAAAGTTATCTCTAATTCCTCAGGCGGGAAGCTATTTCAAGCAGGTCTGCTTTCCGCAATTTCAAATCCAAAAGGAATCCTCTTTTTTGTTGCATTCTTGCCGCAGTTCATCAACCCAGCCGAATCACTATTTCTACAGTTTCTAGTAATGGCCTCCACCTTTGTAGTCATCGAGTTCATCTATGAGCTCATGGTGGCATCGCTGGCGGATCGGATTCAGCCTTGGCTGAAGAGGGTAGGCAAGAACTTCAACAGAGTATTTGGATCTGTCTTTATCGCTATTGGGGTACTGTTGCCACTCAGAGGCTAAAGACCTAGTTGTTTCCTTAGAAACTCGATGTGTCCCTTGGCCTTCACGTTGTGGAAGGCGTGCTCCAATTTGCCGTTTTTGTCGACAACAAAAGTTGAACGAATAGTGCCCATGTAGGTTTTGCCGTACATGCTCTTTTCCCCGTAGGCGCCGTACTTAATCTGAATCTTGTTGTCCGGATCGCTCAGAAGCTCAAAATTGAGCTTCTCTTTGTCCTTGAATTTCTTGAGCTTTTCTGGCTCGTCTGGGGAGATTCCCAAAACCACATATCCGGCAGACTTTAGAGAATTTATGTTGTCTCGGAAGTCGCATGCCTGGGTTGTGCAACCTGGGGTTGAAGCCGCGGGGTAGAAGTAGACGATGACTTTCTTCCCCCTGTAGTCAGCCAGAGCAACTGGTTTTTCGTCTTGGTTTTTTAGCTTAAAAGCGGGGGCCGCTGATCCTAGTTTGATTGCCATGGGTTTAAAAACTAGTTTTGGTCGTCCTTATTCCCTTTGTCCGAGGACTTCTTCCGTGTGGTCACATAGACGATGTAGACGAACGCGGCAATCATGGCTGGCCACACCAAGAAGTCGATACCCGTCCCGGAAGGGACCCGGTTTAGTTCAATTTGGCCCGTGATCACAGGAGTAAAAGTGGTGATAGATAGCATCTAGACAGACTATCTGTGAAAAGAGAATTGCTTGCTAGCTTTACCAGCCGGTTTTGCCACAGGACTTTCCTTGATTGTGGCAATAGGCGCTCAAAATGCCTTTGTACTTCGGCAAGGCCTTCGTCGGCAACACGTTTTGGTAGTTGTCTTGTTATGCGCTTTCTCGGATGCACTTCTAATAGTGATGGGGATTCTCGGACTGGGAGCTGCCATAAATTCAGCACCACTGTTGATAGAGATATTTCGGTATGGTGGAGCGGCATATCTTCTCTGGTTTGCTTTCAGTGCCATCAGGCGAGCATGGAAACCTTCAGTGCTGAATGCCTCGGAAAAGATTACAGACAGCCTAAAGACCACTGTCCTCACCGCACTAGCACTTACTTACTTGAATCCGCATGTTTACATCGACACTGTTTTACTTCTTGGGTCAATTGCTAATCAGTTTGAAAATCAATGGCTATTCGGACTTGGCGCCATAGCAGCTTCTTTTATCTGGTTCTTTAGTTTGGGTTTCGGTGCCTCATGGCTAGGCAACTACCTGAAGAAACCAATTTTCTGGAGAATTCTTGACTTGTTTATCGCTTTTGTCATGATCACAATTGCAGCCATGCTGCTAACCTTCCAGTTCAATTAGCGCTTTGCGGTAGATAATCGAACTGTGCTAGATAGCCCAGAGACATTTGGAAATTTCGCTGGCAGAAATTCTGCTAAGTGGCGAAGATTTTCCGAGGATGTTTTGCCGATGCATGTGGCTGAAATGGATTTTGAGGTAGCAGATCCAATTCGAAGTCGGCTTATTGAGATGGTCAATAACTCCGATCTGGGATATTTAGGACCCTTGCCTGAGCTAGCTCAAGCCTTCTCCCTATTCTCAAAAAAGCGCTGGGGATGGGAAATCGATGAAGCTGGGATTCGACTTGCTACTGACGTTGGCGTAGCCGCAGTTGAGACTCTTAGGGCGGTCGGCACGCCAGGCGATCGTGTTTTAGTAAATTCTCCTGTCTATGCATCCTTTTTTAAGTGGATTGCAGAAGTCGGAATGCAACCGCAAGATGCTCCTTTGGTGCTAAACGGGAATCGCTGGTCTTTGGATTTGCAAGCGGTCGAAGATGCTTTCAAATCGGGAGTGAAGATTTATCTACTATGTTCTCCGCAAAATCCCGTCGGTACAGTTCATTCTTTTGAAGAATTGTCAACCATTGCCGAGCTGGCAAGCAAATATGGTGTCATAGTCATCTCAGATGAAATTCACGCACCACTCGCATGGGAATCTTTCACTCCTTTTCTCAGTCTTGATGCCTCAGTCGGTCAATCTCTGACGATCACTTCGACTTCGAAGGCTTGGAATACAGCTGGACTCAAAGCCGCTTTCTTATTCACCCAGTCAGACACAATGCGAGAAAGATTGCGCGTTTTGCCGGACGCTATGAACTGGCGAGCATCGCTATTGGGCGCATTTTCAATGGTTGAGGCCTATAACAACGGTGAAACTTGGCTTGATAGCGCGGTGAAATCAATTCAGGAAAATCTTGCTTTCCTGCGTTTCGAATTAGAAAAACAGTTACCTAAAGCTAAATTTTTTGACATGTCTGCTACTTATCTAGCGTGGCTTGATCTAAGTGATTACGGTCTAGACGATTTGCAGGGACGTTTATTGCGTGATGCAAAGGTGTCAGTGGTCGCCGGCTCTGATCATGCGCCTGATGGTAAATACTCGAACTTCATTCGATTTAATTTTGCAACAAGCCAGCCGAGAATAGCGGAGGCAGTTCGTCGCATGGCTAGCGTTCTGGAGGTCTAATTGACAATTCAATTGCAGTACAAATCTGCACATGATCAGGCTGCTGATTTGGCGAGAGAGCTCTTCATTCAGCACCGCATCATTCATTATTCTTTTGGGTTTGATCGAGCCATTAATCGCGCTGGCCAATGTGACTTTCGCGCGAAGCGAATAACAATCAGCAGGCATTTGGTTGAAAATTGCAGCTTGCAAGAAGTAGAGCAGATTATTTTGCATGAAATCGCCCATGCTTTGGTTGGGAAGGACGCGGGTCACGGTCCAATCTGGCGCGCGAAGGCCAGGGAAATCGGTTATAAGTTCCAGCCCACCAGTTGGCACCTCATGGCTAACTCTTCAGCAAGATGGGTTGGATTTTGCCCCGCGGGTCACCAACACTTCAGGATGAGAAGACCGAATGCCCTCTTGAGTTGTCGTCATTGTGCAAATGGTTACAGCGATGAACATGTTATTGAGTGGGAATCACACGGGTCCGATTAGCAGGGAAGAAATAATTGCGCCAGCTAGGAAATTCAGAAGTATAAATAATTTCCATCCCTTGTTGGCATCCTCGCACGTTTCATCAGTGATATTGAGACTTCTTCCAACTACGACTAGATATGGCACTGCCGCCAAAGACGCGTACATGAAACGATCAGGCAGAAATAATAGAAATACGGCTGCAATCGAATAGAAAGACAGAGCCAGCCTTACCGTTGTTCGAGCTCCGAGAACAGTTGCGATGGAAGCAATGCCGGCTTCCCTGTCTGCTCGAATATCCTGAACCGCACCAAAGGCATGGGAAGCTGCTCCCCACATAAAGAACGCAACTAAAGCAATAAGAATCTCAATACTGAAACCGCCAATAAGTGAAACCGCAAATACTGCTGGTCCAACAAAGTGAATAGAACTCGAAATGGAATCGAGGAAAGGTATTTCTTTGAATCTAAGACCCTTTACTGAGTAGGCGATCACAAAGAAAATAGTGATTAGGAAGACGCTCAAAGCCAGAAGATTGCTAGCCGAAGCCATCGCAATGAAGACAATAAATGGCGAACTCAACAAAGATGCGGTCCAAAGGGTGGGGGAATGGAGATCCGGTGGTAGCAGGGCCCCCTCTATTCCACCCTTTCTGGGGTTTCTTAGATCGCTCTCATAATCAAAAACGTCATTTATTCCATACATCAAAAGGTTGTACGGAATAAGGAAAAAGAGACTTGTAACCCAAAAAAAGGTATTCAGCTCACCACCAAGAAAGAAGTAAGCCGCCGCGAAGGGGAATGCCGTATTTATCCAAGAGATAGGTCGGGATGAGATGAGCAGTCTTGATAAAACTCTCAAAATCTGCTCCTCAGCCAATTGAATAGGCTCGGGACTAAGACAAGTGCAACCAGGGTGTAAGCAAAGTCTTCGACCGGAGCAAGAAGCAACCTGATTCCAAGGGTTTTCTCATAGTCGTAGTCAACAATCCCAAGCCCAATAATTACGTTGTCAAAGATGGCTGTCATCATGAGCATGAAGGCTGCGGCGGGTCCCAGAAAACGCCAGTTAATCCATCGTCTCATTAGCCAGGCGTAAATTGTGAAAAGAACTAGGACTGTAACCGTTAGCAGTGGGTAAGTCATTTACTACCCCTTTTTGCAAAAAACTGATATGCGAGCAAAGTGTTGTAGCTCAGAAGTATCAGAAAAAAGAGCTCCTCGATGGGTAGCTCAGGACCGAGCAGAAGACCTGACAAAAGTGCCGTGCTCCCGCGGAAAAAAATTCCGAATGCTATGCCCGCGATGTCCCACATTAGAAACACCGCGACAGCTACGAAGACTGAGATAAGTGTCGGCAACGGATACTTGAAAAGAGCCAAATTGTGTCGTTTATCAATACCAACCAAGCCAAGAATGGAGATTAGCAGTGCAAAAAGATAGAAGAAGCTTGTTGATTGTTCCATCAACGTAACCCTTCCCAGCTTGCTACAGGACCAATCTCTCCCTTCAGTGGACCACTTGTTCGATCATCTGTTAGATGCTTGTAGACCAACTCTGCGCCAATTAAGCACATCGGCATACCAATTCCAGGAAGCGTGTTCTGTCCGGCATAAAACAGATTGCCGACTTTCTTGGATCGATTCTTTGGTCTAAAGAACGCACTTTGGAAAAGTGTGTGAGCCATTCCCAAGGCGGTTCCATTCCAGGCATTGAATTCATTCACAAAGTCCATTGGTCCAACAGTTCTTCTCACCACAATTCGATCGGCAAGATCTGGGATGTCGCACCAGTTCGCGATTTGACTAATGATCCGATCTGCAGCCTCCTCAAGCCGAGGGTCCCCTTGGCGATTGATTCCCCCTGTGCCTATTGATGGATCAGCTGCGGTTGGCACCAAGACAAAGATGTTTTCGTGATCGGCTGGGGCTACCGATGAATCAGTCTTTGATGGCATGCAAATATAAAGAGATGCCGGATAGGGAACTTGACGCTTTCCATCAGGGGCGTGAAAGACTTCCGCAAAGTTGCTCTTCCAGTCTTTGGTGTATAGGAGCGTGTGGTGATCCAACTGGTCAATTTTGCCTTTTACCCCGAGGTAAAGAAGTAGTGCCGATGGTCCGGCAACTTTCTTTTCCCACCAGCTATCCGGATAGGTTTGGTGTTCTCTCGCGAGTAGTTTGGTTTCCACATGCTGAAGATCGGCCGTAGCTACCACTAGATCTGCTCTTATCTCACCAGAGGCCAGCCTCACTCCTGTTGCTAAACCGTCTTCAACCAAGATTTGCTGCACAGGAGATGAAGTGTGGATTTCCACCCCATTCTCTTTAGCTAGCTTTTCCAGTGATTGAATGATGGTGTGTACACCGCCCATGGGGTAGAAGACTCCCTGATTCATGTCCACGTGTGTCATTAGGTGGTACATGCTTGGGGTGTCGTAAGGCGATGCACCAAGGAAGACAGCCGGGAAATTTAGCATCTTCTTTAAGCGCTCGTCCTTGACGAACTTTCCGGAAAAGTTGTAGAGCGATGTGGTCAATAGCAGGAGGAACTTCCCGAGCTTCTTCAATACATCTGGGTGAAGAAAACTGCGCATGTCCCGGAAGTTTGTGTACAGAAAATGACGAATAGAGAGCTCATAGGCTTCTTGAGCAGAATTTAGGTATTTACCCAACTGCTCACCCGCACCAGGTTCAATTTCATTGAACATCCGCTTGATGTCCTCTACATGTTGAGGCATAGGAATTTTGTCGCCAAGGCCCTCATTGCGAGTTTGGTAAGCGGGATCCAAACGAACCAAGTTGAGTTCTTTCGCCGCAGATGTTCCCATCAAACTAAAGAACTGGTCGAATGCGTCTGGCATTAGATACCAGCTAGGTCCCATGTCGAATCGAAAACCATCTTTTTCCCAGAGATAAGCTCTTCCGCCAAGCGAGTCTCTTGCTTCAAATAGTTTTACTTCCATGCCTGCTTTGGCCAGCAGACCGGCAGTTGCCAAGCCTGCAATGCCTCCACCAATGACGACTGCCTGTTTTTTCAAACCTTGACTCCTAATAAAGCTCTCATCAGTAATCCTGTCTTCTGAAGGCCAGTAACTGAAATTCTTCTGGTCATCAGATCCTGCGCAGAAGTCTTTGATATTTGTTGATTCAATTTGGTGAACAGCAGCTGAGCGGCTGCAACCGCTCTGCGTGCCTCGGGAGGTAGCAATGGAAGCGATTGAGAACTCACGAGTAAATCACTTTCAATGTCCATAACAAGTCTTTGCTTAGTCTCTTCATTGAAGTTATTCACATCCACGCCAGGAAAATAGCTTCTGCCCAGCCGCTTGAAGTCAGCGGCTAAGTCCCTCAGAAAGTTCACCTTCTGAAAAGCTCTACCAAGCGCTCGAGCGCCGCTTATGAGCTTTTTCGATTCTTCCGGCGAATATTTGTTGCCAAACATGAATACTTTCAGACACATCAATCCGACCACCTCGGCTGATCCATAGACGTATTTTTCAAATGAGTCTTGATCATGTTCTTTTTCGGTCAGGTCTTGGCGCATTGAGTAGAAAAAGGGTTCAACTATCTCTTTGCCAATTCCAACCGTTCTGGCAGTCTGAGCAAAGGCGTGAATAATGAGGTTGGTTGAATAACCAGTTTCCATCGCGCGATAGGTTTCAGATTCGAATTCGCTCAGCAAAAGCTCAGGGTTGACTTGACTAGATAGTTCCTTTGCCTGCTCTGCTGAGCCATCAACTATCTCATCTGCGACCCGCACCAGGGCATAGATGTTCTCCACGTGCCCCTGATACTTTTTGCCCAGTAGGCGAGTGGCAAGACCAAAAGAGGTGGAGTAGCTATAGATCACTTCACGGGCAGCCCGCTGGGCAGCCATTGAATATAGGCTCAAACCAGTGGGGACCTTAGTGGTGTCTTGAATATCCACCCTCTCAGGCTACAGGCTAATGAAACTATGATTGACCCCATGTCCAGCACCATGAAACCCCGCAGCCACGTCGTGACCGACGGAATCGAACGCGCACCTGCGCGTGGAATGCTCCGCGCAGTAGGTATGGGTGATGAGGATTGGGTCAAACCTCAAATCGGAATTGCCTCGTCTTGGAACGAAGTCACTCCCTGCAACCTTTCACTAGACAGACTTGCAGTTGCATCCAAAAAAGGTGTCCAGGCTGCAGGTGGATTTGGGATGCAGTTCGGAACTATCTCCATGTCGGATGGCATTTCCATGGGGCATGAAGGAATGCACTTTTCGCTGGTCTCGCGTGAGGTAATAGCTGATTCCGTTGAAACCGTGATGGAAGCGGAGCGTCTTGATGGAGCCGTTCTGCTAGCTGGCTGTGATAAATCTCTGCCCGGCATGATGATGGCGGCGGCTCGCTTGGATGTCGCCGCAGTCTTCTTGTATGCAGGATCAATCGCACCTGGCTGGGTGAAACTAACCGACGGCACCGAGAAGCAGGTCACCATCATCGATGCCTTTGAAGCAGTTGGTGCTTGCAAGGCCGGAAAAATGAGCGAGGAAGACCTCGATCGAATTGAACGGGCGATTTGTCCTGGGGAAGGTGCTTGTGGCGGAATGTACACCGCTAACACCATGGCTTCGATTGGAGAAGCTCTAGGTCTTAGCCTTCCCGGTTCCGCTGCGCCACCATCTGCCGATCGCCGACGAGATGTTTGGGCAGAGCGTTCAGGTGCAGCCGTTGTAAATCTGATTGCAAAGGGGATCACTGCACGACAAATTCTCACCAAGAAAGCATTTGAAAACGCGATAGCTGTCTTGATGGCTTTTGGTGGGTCAACCAATGCAGTTTTGCATTTATTGGCAATCGCTCGTGAGGCAGAAGTAGATTTGCAACTAGAGGACTTCAATCGAATTGCCGACAGGGTGCCACACCTTGGAAACCTAAAACCATTTGGCGACTTTGTGATGAACGATGTCGACAAAGTAGGTGGCGTGCCAGTTGTCATGAAGGCTTTGCTTGATGCTGGACTATTGCATGGAGACACACTGACAGTTACTGGCAAGACAATGGCTGAGAACCTCAGCGAAATAAACCCACCAGACCCAGATGGAAAAATTATTCGTGCCATGAATGATCCCATTCACAGAACCGGTGGCATTTCTATCCTGCATGGTTCATTGGCTCCGGAAGGCGCTGTGGTGAAGACAGCTGGCTTTGACTTGGAGAAATTCGAAGGCCCAGCCCGCGTATTTGAGCGTGAGGCAGCAGCCATGGAAGCTTTGACCAGGGGCGAAATAAAAGCTGGCGATGTCGTGGTTATCCGCTATGAAGGCCCTAAGGGTGGGCCTGGAATGCGGGAAATGTTGGCCATAACGGGTGCAATTAAAGGTGCGGGTCTGGGTAAAGATGTCTTACTATTGACGGACGGCAGATTCTCAGGCGGCACAACCGGCCTGTGTATCGGCCACATCTCCCCAGAAGCAACGGTCGGTGGACCAATTGCCTTGGTTAGAGATGGAGACTTGATTCGAGTCGATGTTGCAGCTCGATCGCTTGACTTACTGGTCGACGAGAAAGAGCTGGCTGCGAGGAAGCAGCAGTGGCAGCCACTGCCCCCGCGTTACACACGCGGTGTTCTAGCTAAATTCACCAAGTTGGTGCGCTCGGCCTCCGAGGGTGCCTACTGCGGCTAATCGACTTTTAATTGGAGATTTAATGACCGAGACATTAACCGGTGCTCAGGCAATCATTCGCTCACTCGAAATGCTTGGGGTTGACACCGTGTTTGGTTTGCCTGGTGGAGCAATCCTCCCCACCTACGACCCGCTAATGGATTCAAAGAAAATTCGCCATATACTGGTGCGTCACGAACAAGGCGCTGGACATGCGGCAGAAGGATACGCGGCGGCTAGCGGCAAGCTGGGTGTCTGTATTGCTACATCCGGTCCCGGTGCTACAAATCTGGTCACAGCTATTGCGGACGCTCAAATGGATTCAGTGCCGCTGCTGGCAATCACCGGGCAGGTTAACTCCTACGCCATTGGAACTGATGCGTTTCAAGAAGCTGACATTGTCGGTATCACAATGCCTATCACCAAACACAGCTTTTTGGTCACCAAGGCTTCTGATATTCCGGCCGTAATCTATTCGGCTTATCAAATAGCAACTACCGGTCGTCCTGGTCCCGTTCTGGTGGACGTCGCGAAGGACGCACAGAATGCGAAGTTTGAATTTTCCTGGCCTCCTGAACAAGATTTGACACCTGGTTATAAGCCGGTAAATGATCCACACGGCAAGCAAATACAAGCTGCGGCTGAGTTGATTCTGCAATCCAAAAAACCAATCCTTTATGTTGGTGGTGGTGTAATCAGAGCACGAGCCAACAAGGAATTGCTCGAGCTTGCCAACCTCATCAAGGCGCCAGTCACCACAACGCTCATGGCGCGCGGGGCTTTCCCAGATTCTCACCCTCAACACCTCGGCATGCCAGGAATGCATGGCACCGTCCCAGCAGTTACTGGTCTTCAGAAAGCAGACCTCTTAATAACTCTCGGCGCTCGCTTTGATGACCGCGTGACTGGTGACGTGAAAACTTTTGCGCGCGGCGCCAAGGTTATTCACGTCGATATTGATCCTGCAGAAATTGGAAAGATTCGTCACGCCGACGTTCCAATCGTGGGTGATGCCAAAGTTGTAATTGCCTTGCTAACCGAGGAACTCAAGAAGCAACTAAAGGGCTCAAGTTATGACATCGGTGAATGGTGGAAGTATCTCGATGGCCTGAAGGAACGCTATCCACTCGGCTACACCGATTTAGACGACGGAAAGATTGCCCCACAGTATGTCATTGAGCGAATTGGACAGATTTCTGGACCTGAGGCTATTTACGCAGCTGGAGTTGGCCAACACCAAATGTGGTCGGCGCAGTTTATTAAGTATGAGAATCCCAATACCTGGCTCAACTCAGGTGGAGCGGGAACCATGGGTTATGCCGTTCCGGCTGCAATGGGGGCCAAGGTAGCAATGCCCGAGAAGCTAGTTTGGGCGATTGACGGCGATGGTTGCTTCCAGATGACCAATCAAGAACTGGCCACCTGCACCATCAATCAAATACCAATCAAGGTTGCAATCATCAACAATTCTTCTTTGGGGATGGTCCGGCAGTGGCAGACACTCTTCTATAACTCGCGCTATTCCAACACTGATCTGCACACCGGCACTGATTCCATCATGGTTCCGGACTTTGTGAAATTGGCTGAAGCATATGGTTGCTTGGCAATTCGAGTTGAAAAAGAAGAAGATGTTGACAAGGCAATCAAGCTCGCTATCGAAACCAACGACCGACCAGTCGTGATCGATTTCATTGTTGGAAAAGATGCCATGGTATGGCCGATGGTCCCGGCAGGGGTTTCCAACGACGCTGTTCAGTACGCCAGAGATGCAGCACCAATTTGGGATGGGGAGGAGTAGAAATGAGCCAACACGTTCTTTCACTTCTGGTTGAAGATAAGCCAGGTATCCTCACCCGCGTAGCTGCCCTTTTCGCTCGACGCGGCTTCAACATTGAATCACTAGCGGTGGGGACAACTGAAGTTGATGGCGTTTCACGCATCACCGTAGTGGTGAATCTCGACGGCCAACCGCTAGAGCAGGTCACCAAGCAACTAAACAAACTGGTTAATGTTCTAAAGATTGTTGAGTTAGAGCCTGATCTGTCGGTGGCGCGCGATCACATGCTGGTTAAGGTAAAGACCGATGCTTCAACCAGGTCCCAAGTCTTAGAGGCCGTCACCCTGTTTCGCGCAAGAGTTGTAGATGTTGTTAGCGATGCAGTGGTGATAGAAGTTACGGGTGACAGCGCAAAGTGCAAAGCTTTCATCAAGGTTTTAGAGCCATTTGGAATCAAGGAACTAGTGCAATCTGGTGCCATTGCTATCTCTCGCGGTTCTAAATCAATGACCGAAAAAGTCCTCAAGTAAACAACTAACAGAAAGAAATAAATTGGCTGAAATTTATTATGACAAAGATGCCGACCTTTCAATCATCCAGGGTAAGAAGGTTGCAGTCCTTGGTTTTGGTTCGCAAGGCCACGCCCATGCCCTGAACCTAAAGGACTCAGGTGTTGATGTCGTGGTTGGTCTGCAGGCGGGATCCAAATCCACCGCTAAGGCCGAGGAAAAGGGACTAAAGGTCCTTCCACCCGCCGAGGCAGTCAAATGGGCGGATGTTGTAGTTGTTCTCGTACCAGATCCAAAACAGCGCGACCTTTACAAAAATGAGATTGAGCCCAACCTAAAACCCGGCGCAACTTTGGTATTCGGCCATGGCTTCGCTATTCGATTTGGTTTTATCAAGCCACCGAGCAACGTAAACGTAATGCTGGTTGCACCGAAGGGTCCAGGTCACATCGTTAGACGCGAGTTTGAGGCAGGACGGGGTGTGCCTAACCTGATTGCAGTCGAGCAAGATGCATCTGGGAACGCGTTTGAGCTCGGACTTTCCTATTCCAAGGGTATTGGTGGCACGAGAGCGGGAACCATCAAGACAACCTTCACTGAAGAAACTGAAACCGATTTGTTTGGTGAGCAGGCGGTATTGTGCGGAGGCGCATCGCAGCTTGTCATGTATGGGTTTGAGGTACTTACTGAAGCTGGTTACCAACCAGAAATTGCCTACTTTGAGGTCTTGCACGAGCTTAAGCTCATCGTTGACTTGATGTATGAAGGCGGCATCGCCAAGCAACGCTGGAGCGTGTCCGACACAGCGGAGTATGGAGACTATGTTTCTGGTCCGAGAGTGATTGATCCAAGAGTCAAAGAAAACATGAAGGCAGTGTTGGCTGACATTCAGTCGGGGGAGTTTGCCAAGCGCTTCATTGCCGATCAAGACGCTGGTGCACCTGAGTTCCTAGCATTGCGCGCAAAGGGCGAGGCTCACCCAATTGAGGCAACCGGTCGCGAGCTTCGGAAACTGTTCAGCTGGATTAAGAACAAGGACGACTATCAAGAGGGTTCAGCAGCTCGCTAGACTGACCCTCATCCCATCCAGAAAGGCCCGCTTTGGCTAAGCCAATCGTCCTAATCGCTGAAGAATTGTCAAAAGCCACCGTAAGCGCGTTGGGTGATGAGTTTGACATTCGGCAAATAGATGGCACTGATCGACAGGCGCTCACTTCGGCGCTTGCAGGAGCTAGCGCGATTTTGATTCGGTCTGCGACAAAGATGGACGCGGAAGCAATTCAAGCGGCTCCAAACCTAAAAGTAATCGCCCGCGCGGGCGTGGGGCTAGACAACGTTGATCTAGCTGCTGCAACAGCAGCCGGAGTTATGGTTGTAAATGCCCCCACATCGAATGTAATTTCGGCTGCCGAGTTAGCGATTGGTCACTTGCTGGCACTCTCTAGGCAGATTCCCGCTGCTCATCATTCAACAGCTGCCGGGCAGTGGAAAAGAAGTCAATTCAGTGGAGTTGAGCTTTACGACAAAACAATCGGCATTGTTGGCCTGGGTCGAATTGGTTCACTAGTTGCCCAAAGATTAGCCGGCTTTGAGTGCCGGCTGATTGGTTATGACCCATTCATCAGTCCAGTTAGAGCTGAGCAGATTGGCGTGGAGCTGGTTAGTCTCGAAGAGTTGATGAGACAGAGTGACTTCATCACCATTCACATTCCAAAAACCCCCGAGACCACAGGGCTAATTGGAAAGAAAGAATTTGCTCTTGCAAAACCAACTTTGCGAATAGTCAATTGTTCACGAGGCGGAATAATCAACGAGCCAGACTTGGTCGACGCACTTACCAGCGGGGCAGTAGCTGGGGCTGGTTTAGACGTGTTTGTAAATGAGCCTCCAACGGGATCCCCACTTCTCAGTGCACCAAATGTCGTGCTCACTCCACACCTTGGCGCATCGACCGACGAAGCACAGGAGAAGGCTGGCATCTCAGTTGCCAAATCCGTTCGATTAGCTCTAGCTGGAGACTTGGTTCCCGATGCCGTTAACGTCGCTGGCGGTGCAATCGATGCGTCCGTCAAGCCAGGCATTCCATTGGCAGAGAAACTTGGACAATTGGTCGCGGGACTTGCCCACACTTCTATTGTTGCAATTGAGTTTGAGGCGAGGGGTGAAATCGCAGCGCACGACGTCACGGTTTTGAAGTTAGCCGCCCTCAAGGGACTGTTCCAAACCATGGTCAGCGAGCAAGTCTCTTACGTCAATGCACCTTTGTTAGCTGAGCAACGAGGTATTGAAGTGAGACTAACTCAGGACAGCCGTAGCGACGAATATAGAAATGTCACCACGCTAAAGGCGATACTAAACGACGGCTCGGCAGTTTCGGTGGGCGGAACAGTCATTGGTCCTAAGCATCACCAAAAAATAGTTTCCATTAATGGTTATGAAGTTGAATTGGCTCTTGCTGAAAACCTGTTAGTAATGGTTTATCAGGATCGTCCTGGCATAGTGGCAATCTATGGCTCAGCATTTGCCAAAGCAGGCATCAACATCGCTGCTATGACAATTGCCAGACAGCAAAAGGGCGGCAAAGCACTCAGCGTGATAACCGTAGACTCGCCTATAGCTGCGCCTCTAATTGAAGAATTGAGAGTTGCTATTGATGCGGACTTGATGAAATTTATCTCGCTGACGGAGAGCTAGGCAATTTCTTTTCCGGCTTGGATCCACGCGCCAGTGCCACCCGCTACCGAGACCGCACTGTAACCCAAATCTTCCAGCGCATTAGCTGCCTTCATCGACCTGCCACCGCTTTGGCAAATCACCCAAATCTCTTGGTCTTTAGGAATCTCATTCAAGCGCTCTCCCAGGGAGCCCAGGGGAATGTGCTTTGCACCTGGCACATGGCCCGATTGATATTCCGAGTCCTCCCTGACATCAATTAGGAAGGCACCTTCTGCAAGGGACTCCTGCAGCTGATCTATAGAAACTTCATTAGCCATCCTCCAATTCTAGGTGGGTAATTGGAAGTCGCCTTGCCCCCAAAAAGCTAATAGGGTTAAGCCCATAAATCTCTAGGGGCATAGTTGAAAAAGTTAGATTTGGCTGTCATTCCAGGTGACGGAATCGGGCCAGAAGTGGTTGCCCCCGCTCTAGCTGCACTGGAGAAAGCACTTTCTGGGGTTGAGATTTCAACTACCGAGTATGACTTAGGTGCGAATAGATACCTGAGGACTGGCGAAGTGATAACCGAGGATGAGCTGTCTCGCCTGCAAACTCACCAGGCAATCCTGCTGGGAGCAGTGGGTGACCCGCGGGTTGCCCCGGGGATTTTGGAGCGCGGATTACTTCTAAAGATCAGATTTGCCTTTGACCACTTCGTGAATCTACGGCCCAGCAAGCTTTACCCAGGGGTTAAGACTGTCTTATCCGGTGAACCCAAGATTGACTTTGTTGTTGTGAGAGAAGGAACCGAAGGTCTCTATGTCGGAAACGGCGGAGCCGTTCGCGTTGGCACTGAGCAGGAACTTGCCAACGAGATTTCTGTCAACACAGCGCACGGCGTCAGGAGAGTTGTCGAATATGCATTTGAGCTTGCCAGCGGGCGCGACAGGAAACATCTAACTCTTGTCCACAAGACCAATGTTCTGGTCCATGCCGGGAAGCTTTGGGCGCGGATGGTTCAAGAAACAGCCGCAAAATATCCTTCTGTAAAACACGATTACATGCACATCGATGCCGCGACTATTCACATGGTCAACTCGCCTGAGCGTTTTGATGTGATTGTGACCGACAACTTATTCGGCGACATCCTTACGGATCTTGCCGCGGCCGTATCGGGTGGAATTGGGCTGTCAGCTTCGGCAAACCTAAATCCAACTGGGCTGTTCCCATCAATGTTTGAGCCCGTCCACGGTTCGGCCCCTGACATAGCGGGAAAGAATCTGGCCAATCCCACTGCGGCAATCCTGAGCGCGAGCTTGCTCGCCAACCACCTTGGCTATCACGATGCAGCAAAGAAAATCGAAAATGCAGTGGCAGATTATTTGGCTAGCGGAAGAAGTGGCTCCACCGACGAAGTTGCCAGGGCCATTTTGGAGAGAATTTAGTCATGGAATTTAAAGTAATCAAGAACCCAAATCCAACACCAGATGCTGAGCGGGAGAAAATCATTGCTAATCCGACATTTGGCACCCACTTCACTGATCATCAGGTAGTAGTGGTTTGGGAAAAAGATAAAGGGTGGCATTCGCATCAGGTAATCCCTTATGGGCCGATTTTGATGGATCCATCAGCCGCTGTCTTGCACTACGGGCAAGAAATCTTTGAGGGAATCAAGGCCTACCGTCATAAGGACGGCTCAATCTGGACCTTCCGCCCAGAAATGAACGCCAAGCGATTGCAAAAGTCTGCGCATCGCATGGCGCTGCCCGAACTACCAGTAGAAACCTTCATCGAATCTCTTCGTCAGCTCATCGCTGTTGACGGAGCATGGGTACCAACTCAAGATGGCGAAAAGACCCTTTACTTCAGACCATTTGAGATTGCAGCGGAAAATTTCCTGGGTGTTCGGGCAGCTCACCGCGCTGAATACCGTGTGATTGCATCACCAGTTGGCCCCTACTTCACCGGCGGCATTAAACCTGTCTCGATCTGGATCGCACTTGACTCAGCTCGGGCGGGTAAGCATGGCACTGGCGAAGCTAAGACTGGAGGAAACTACGCAGCCAGTTTGCTTGCCCAAAACGAAGGTTATGAGAATGGCTGTTCACAGGTTGTGTTTTTGGATGCAGAAACCGCCACTTACATTGAAGAACTTGGTGGCATGAATTTATTCTTTGTCTTCAAAGACGGTTCTGTTGTTACTCCAGCTCTTGATGGAACCATCTTGCATGGCATAACCAGAGACTCGGTCATTACTCTGCTGAGAGATCGTGGCCACAAGGTCGAAGAGAGAAAATTCACATTGGATGAGCTTCGAGCTGGAGCTAAGTCCGGCGATTTGGTAGAGGTTTTTGCCTGCGGTACAGCTGCAGTAGTAACGCCGGTGGGGAAACTCAAGTCAAGAAAAGAAGAAATTGAAATCGGTGGGGGAGAGCCAGGAAGTCTGACCGTCTCAATTCGAGAAGAATTGACTTCCATTCAATATGGAAATTTGCCAGACAAGCACGGCTGGCTCGTAAAGCTGGCAGACTAATCGAATGCGTCTCGCTCGGTTTTCATTGGACGGCCACGTCCTGAACGGACTAGTGGAATCTGACCGCATTTTTCAGTTAGCAGGTTCCTTTTTTGACTCAGTTGAAAAAACTGGTCAGAGTTTCGCTCTTTCTGAAGTAAAGCTTCTCACACCCGTGGAGCCCAGCAAAATTATCTGTATTGGATTGAATTTCCAAGATCATGCCGCTGAAATTGGTCAAAGTGCCCAAGAAGAGCCTTTGATGTTTTTCAAGCCACCCAGCTCTCTTGTTGCAACCGGTGAAAAAATAATTATTCCTCCGCAAACCGCCAAAGCTGAGCTAGAGGTCGAGCTAGCAATGGTCGTGGGCAAAAAGGCAAAGAATGTATCCGAGGCCGAGGCTAAGTCCCACATTCTTGGTTACACCATTGCAAATGATGTGACAGCCAGGGACGTCCAATTCTCTGATTTACAGTGGGCAAGGAGTAAAGGTTTCGATACCTTCGGACCTCTAGGTCCGTGGATTGAAACTGAATTCAACCCATCAAACAAAAAACTCATTTCGAGAGTAAATGGCGAAGTGCGGCAAGACGGTAACACTCAACACATGATTGTGACTCCAGAGGCACTCTTTTCGTACGTATCGCAGAACTTGACCTTGTTCCCTGGCGATGTAATCCTGACCGGCTCTCCGGCTGGGATTTCGGGGATCAAAAGTGGCGACTTGGTTGAATGCGAAATTGAAGGCATCGGGATTCTGTCAAACTTGGTGGCCTAGGCTTAAGAACGACGATGACTAATCTTTCGGCCCCAATTACAACTGCCCAAGGCAGTGAAATTGTTGTTCGTTTTTGCCCCTCACCTACCGGCACTCCGCACGTTGGACTGGTGAGAACGGCGTTATTCAACTGGGCATACGCTAGAAGCCAGGGTGGAAAATTCGTTTTTCGAATTGAAGACACCGATGCTTCTCGTGACAGCGAAGAAAGTTACCAGCAAATAGTTGAAGCGTTGCGTTGGTTGGGGCTGGACTGGGACGAGGGAATCGACGTGGGGGGACCCAACGAGCCCTATCGTCAATCTCAGCGCGGGCACATCTATACAGATGTCGTGGAAAAGCTGATTGCTTCGGGGCATCTTTATGAGAGTTTTCTAACCGCCGAGGAAATTGAAGAGCGAAACAAGGCGAACGGCCGGGCCGTCCAGCTTGGTTACGACAACTCCGAGCGAGAGTTGTCAGAATCTGACCGGCAAAGATATCTGGCTGAAGGTAGGCAACCCGCTCTAAGGCTGCGGGTGCCTGATCAGGAAATCAAATTTGTAGACCTGGTCCGAGGAGAGATCACGTTCCCTGCTGGGTCGTTCCCCGACTTCGTCGTGGTTCGCCCAGGTGGCGATCCGCTCTATACGCTTGTCAATCCAGTAGATGATGCACTGATGGGTGTGACACATGTGCTGCGCGGAGAGGACCTGCTCTCCTCGACCCCAAGACAAATTGCACTCTATAACGCTATGTATGAGGCGGGCATCGCTAAGTTTGTACCACGCTTTGGTCACCTACCCTTTGTTATGGGAGAGGGCAACAAGAAACTTTCCAAGCGTAACCCCGAGAGCAATTTGTTCCTTCACCGTGACCGCGGTTTCATTCGAGAAGGGCTACTGAACTACCTAGCTCTTTTAGGGTGGTCAATTTCTGCCGATAGAGACATCTTTACCCTGGAAGAAATGTGCAAGACATTTGATGTTGCCAGCGTGAATCCAAATCCTGCGAGGTTTGATCAAAAGAAAGCGGATGCCATCAATGCTTCTCACATTCGCCTTCTGTCGGACGATGTTTTCCAGGACCGTGTTTTGCCCTACTTGATTTCCGCAGGAGTTTTGCCAGCTCAGCCGACCAGCGAGCAAATGGCTGACCTTGCCAAAGCATTGCCGCTGGTCAAAGAGAGAATTACGGTGCTTAGCGAAGCCACCGGAATGCTCGCCTTTTTGTTTACAGACGAATTGAACTTTGAGTCTGAAGCTTTGGCTCAATTGCCAGCAGATGCGGGCAAGATAGCGAATTTGGCAGCACAGGCTTTGTCCACTCTGACAGAATTCACAACCCCCAACATTCAGAGTGTTCTGAGTGAATCCTTGATTGAGAAAGGCGGCCTCAAGCCTAGAGATGCTTTTGCGGTTGTGCGCGTTGCAATTTCAGGGCGCAGGGTAACCCCGCCGCTGTTTGAATGCCTGGAAATACTGGGTAAAGAGCGATCACTTGCGAGATTAGAAGCCTTTTCCAAGGCACACTAAGATAATCCGAGCGACTTAGCGTCCCATTGGGGTGTGGTGTAATTGGCAACACGAAGGTTTCTGGTTCCTTTGTTCTTGGTTC